>JAFZRM010000030.1 GCA_017619885.1 Clostridia bacterium
CCGTCGGACTTTACTCAATGCTTTTCGGAACACACCCCGATACGAACCTGTTCACACAGTTCGCCGCGGGCTGCGTGATAGTGGCGATACCGATCGTCACGCTGTTCATGTTCCTGCAGAAGTATTACGTGGAGGGCGTGACCGCCGGAGCGGTAAAAGGATAAATACAAAAAGAGCTGCTAGCGGTGTACTTCGTAAGGAAGTACACCGCAGCTAAATTCGCCGCGAGCGGCGAGCTAAATTATGCTCCGCATAGCTAAATTTGCTTCGCAAGCTAAATTCGCTGACGCGAGCTGAAAGAGGATAACCCACTATGACACTTTCTATAATTGAAAGGTATCACAGTGGGTTTGTTTCTTCTTTATATAGTCTCTCCCTGCGGCAGCTCTTTTTGAGTGAAATATTCCGCATGAGCGGAATGTGAAATTTGACTGTCGTCAAGTGAAATACGCTGCGCGTGTGAAATCCGTCCGCTTACTCGAACGGGTGAAAGAGGTGTCGCTTGCGCGACGTTCGGTGCGCTTCGCGCGTTGGGGACTCCCCCGCCCCCCTTCTACCGCCCCCAAACCCCCACCTCCCCCCCAATATGAATTGGGGCTTTTGCAAAATGCAGTAATTGGAAATATTTGGGAATTGTAAAAACCATCCATGCGGCTTTAGCCGCGCGTGCGGGCGCCCCCACCACCACCCGCGCGCTTACCTTTTATTCTTTACTGTTTGTTTGGTGAAGCCTTTAGGCGACGGGTCGTCGAGGGCGCCGACCCCTACGGCTGCCGCTGCCCCCTCATTCGTAGAATGACGGGAGCCGGGGTTCCCCGCTGCGAACAGCGGTGGGGGTTCCCGGGAGGGGAACAGGGGGTTTGGGGGGCGACGAGCATTGCGCCGCCCGGGGCGGATGAAGCAATGCGAGGAAGGCGCAGCGGTCGAAAAAATCGAGCATGGTCACGGTAGTGACGCGATGATTTTTTCGGGTCACCGCAAGCGGGTTTGAGGGGTGGGAAACCCCCAAGATCGTCGGCGCATAGGGGTTCCCCGCCGCGAACTGGAGAGCGGTGGGGGTTCCCGTAGCCGACTCCGCTTGCATAATAAAAAACAGGCGACCGATGGTCGCCCGTTCATTTTGCGCAGTATCAGAAAAACTTGCCTCTGTTGCTTTGGATGTTGAGCATGCGGACCTTTTCGGCGACTTTGCCGTAATCGACCGGGAGCATCCTCCACAGCCAGTTGCAGCCGACCGTGCCTGGCACGTTCATCCGGCATTGCTCTCCCAGGTTGAGCAGATCCTGCATCGGTACTACCGCGGTGTCGGCTTCGGCGGTGAACGCCGCTTCAAGCATGGCGTCAACTATATCGTCGCCGTCTTTCATCTGCAGGACTTTTCTCACTCTCGCCTTGACCTCGGGGGCCGCACTTTCCCACCAGCCGAGCGTTGTGTTGTTGTCGTGCGTGCCGGTGTAGACGAAACAGTTTTTCGTATGTGTTTCGGGAAGTTCTCCGTCGACTTCGGCGTCAAACGCGAACTGAAGCACCTTCATTCCCGGATAGCCGCAGTATGCGAGCAGATCGCGCACCGTCTGATTGACGACGCCGAGGTCCTCCGCGACGATCTTCAGTCCCGGAAGTTCGGCTTTTATTCTGTCAAACAGTTTTTTGCCGGGTCCGATCTCGTATTTTCCGTGCAGAGCCGTCGGCTCGCTCGAAGGTATGGCGTAGTAGTTTGCGAAGCCGATGAAATGGTCGATCCTCAGAATATCGAACATTTCGCCGAGGGCTCTCAGCCTGCTGATCCACCACGAATATCCGTCCGCTTCATGCCTGTCCCATGCGTATAACGGATTGCCCCATCTCTGCCCGTTCTCGGAGAAATAATCCGGCGGGACTCCGGCGATCCTTATGGGCCGGCATTGCTCGTCAAGCTCGAACATCTGCGGATTGAGCCAGACGTCGGCAGAGTCCTCCGCCACGTAGATCGGCAGATCGCCCATCAGCATAACGCCCCTGCTTTTTGCGTATTCGTGCAGCTTTGACCACTGATCGAAGAAAACGTACTGCTCGTATACGTAAAGGTCAATTTGCTTTGCGAGCTCTTTTTTGTACTTTCTTACCGCCGCGGGCTTTCTCAGGCGTATCTTCTGATCCGGCCACTGCATCCACGAGTCTTCGTTATAAAGCGATTTAATCGCTCTGAACAGTCCGTAATCGCGAACCCACGGATGACTTTTCTCAAATTCGCGGATGCTTTTGCCGAGTTTTTCGTAAGAGTATTCAAACGACAGCTTTATCAGTTCGTGATTCTGTTTTTTCACCGCCTCGAAATCGACGTTCTGCAGGATCGGCAGCGGCTCGTACGAGCCCTTCGGCAGAAGGTCCTCCGCCTCGAGCATCTCAAAGTCGATGACGAGCGGATTGCCCGCAAAGGTAGAACTGCTCTGGTACGGCGATTCGGCGTAGCCGGTGGGACCGAGCGGCAGCATCTGCCATATCGTCATGCCGGAATCCTTTACAAAATCGACGAAATCGTACGCGGCTTTGCCGAGCGTTCCGATGCCTCCGTCCGACGGGAGCGAGGTAATATGAAGAAGTACTCCGCTTTGTCTCATTATCATACCTCCGGACAAAAATTGCAGACTTTGCGTCTTTACTTTTTTATTTTAGCATATTTTATCCGATAAGTCAACCGAAGTGTCAAATAATCTTATTTTTTATTGCAAGTGTGATCCAGGTAACAGAATAACGGTTGATTATTTGTATAGTCCCACGTATGTGCTGAATCTCCTCCGCAAATAACACGTTCCGGGCAATTTATACATTTTAAGCAATCTGTCGTCCTATCTCTTCTGAAGACCTCAAAACGATTTTGCCATGCTGACCAGAAGTCGTCTGTATGTATATTTCCTTGCGTCAGCTCCGGTTTATTTATGATGTCCAGACAAGCACAAATATCCCCGTTGCTTCGTACGCTTGCGGTTAATATGCCCGCTCCGCATAAGAAGTAATGATCGCGCACCATCCTTTCATGTTCTGACCCGAGATAATGCGAACAACCAAAAGTAACCTCCATACCACATTCGGGATCAAATCGCTTTTCGCGGATAAATGACAGCAAGTATGTAAATTGTTCCGGCGTCAGCATAAGATCGTCGTATTCACATGCCCGTCCGATCGGCTCGATATTGACCGGGCGCCAACTTCTGACGCCTATAGTCTTGAGAAACTCGTATGTTTTTTCGAGTTCGTCGATATTATTCCGGTGAATGACCGTTGTGACCTGAGGTTCAAAACCTGCTTTTTGCAGCAGTTCCAATCCGCGGACCGCAAGACGCCATGCTCCCTTATATCTTCTCAATGAATCATGGGAAGCTTCCAGCCCGTCCAGACTGACAGATACAGTCGACATTCCGGTTTGCTTGAGACTGTTTGCCGTTGCTTCGTTTATCAGAGTGGCATTCGTAGTCATTCCCCATAAAAAGCCCAGAGACCGTACACATTCGGCGATCTCAAAAAAACCTTTATGTAATAAAGGCTCCCCTCCGGTCAAGCAGATCGAAGGCTTTTCATCTCTGATAGATAGCAGCGTGGTCCTGACGTCTTCAATCGCCAGGTCTTGTCCTTCTGAAGAACAACCGCTGCCGCAATGCGCGCATTTTAGATTGCATCTGTTCGTTATTTCGAAAAAGAGCCATCGAAGATGCGGGGCGGTCTGCAGATACTTTCTATGCTGAGCAACACGTTCAAGCTGAGAGCGCTTTAATGCTATTATGTCCATATATCATCATCTTTTGATAGAATAAAGCTCTCAAATCTGGTTTCTTTATAGTTTTTTGCCGGAGCAGAACCCCCGCACTGCGGACACCACCGCTGCTTGTCATCCATTTGATTCGTTTCCCACGAGAATCCGCAGTTGGCGCACGTATGGACTCTCCTGATCGGCGGAGGTCCGTAAAGGCACGCAAAGCGTTCTTCAATAAAATCTGGTTTTCCCATCGGAGCACCGCAAAAACGGCAGTACTTATCTCCTTCAATATATGTGTTCTTGCAATTTGAACAAACTTTACGCATATATCTTTCTCCTTGCAATTTATGATTATTATTTAACTACGCGAATTTTAATTATTATTTTCCAATTTTTCAAGTTCTCTTCGATGATATTCAATGCTCCGTTCTTTGCAAAACTCTTTAGCATAGCCGTAATAGTTGTTATCTTTCGGTATCATTTCGATTATTTCTTCCAGCTCCCTGATCTCGGAAACATAGTCATATTCGTCTTCTTTTTTATCAGACCCTATCGATTCCACGTATCGCAACCGGCAGCAATTATAGCGAGCCGTCGGGAAGATCGACGAGAGATACGAAAGATTTTGTTTTAATTCGATATATTCGGCATATGAGATCTCTTCTCCCGGTCCTTCCCTGCCTGGCAGCTTCTTATTTTTCTTAACACACAAATCATTCACCAAACCGGTGGTTATACCGTTAAGATATACAAGATTCGCTTTTGATTTTGCGATACTCTCCATTTCGTTTTTTATTTCATCTTTTTTGTCATCCGGCAAAGAAATATCCTTTCGGATGATCATCGCAGAAGCGCCGTTTGCAGCCAGATCGTTATTCTCTTTTATAGCATAAACGTATAGTATTCTGAATGCCAATGCTAGATCATCGTGATCGCTTTTTATATCGTTCAAAAAACTGAATTTTGGATCTGAATCAATTATCTTTCCGATTTTTCTTTCAATAGAAGTTTTTACTTCATAATAGGCTTCAATAACATCGTTTTCAGTCACGACCCCCATTTTCAGACTGTTCCTGTTTTTCCGCAAAAACAATCCTATATCGATCATCACGATAGGAGAGCGGCTGTATGATTTATATATCCTTGCCGCTTCGGCCAATCTTCCGACGTTTGAGCAGTAATCCCCGGCCAGCAATGAAGCTTGCTCATTATATCCGGCAAAACGCCGCAAAATGCTGTAACGCGGTTCCTCATCAAATCTGAACACGTAGCTTTGGTTGATCATATTCTGAGCATGCATATGCGGCATAAAAAACGGTTTATTGAATCCGTGTACAATAACAGTATAAAAGACGTCAAGACAAGCAGTTTCCTTCGTCTCATCCGATGCTTTTTCGTCTTGCAGCACTTTTCTGCAGTTTTCGATCGACGCCATCTCATCGCGTTCAAAGAAACGGTATCTGGCATCTTCAGTCATCTTCAGCGCCAGATAATATTTGGCGTCACGATCGATCAGATCTGTTATACGTGATACATTGTTTTTTAATTGAGCGCTTTTTTTCGTTAAATCGCTGAACTTTGAAATCAGCGTGCCGCACTCCGATTGAACGCATTTAATATACTTGCTCTTCATCTTCTGCTCGACAAGTCCATCCAATAGTATGCCCAGCACCTGAACGATTTTTGTCATACCTTCGATGTTTTCGGCCAGCTTTTCGCAAACTGTTTTGATATTCAGTTTATCATAGATTTCTTCTGTTTCTACACTGCTCTTTTGAATTTTCATATCATCACCCCTTTTCTCCATTATACAACACATTCTTGGAATTGTCAACTATAGAATATGATTATTTTTTTGATTTTCCGTAATATTATCACGACTTTTCCAGATTATTCTCAAGAATACTTGACAGATTTTGATGTTATTCTTAATTTCGCTGGCCAACAGAAAATTTTTTCCAGATAATTCTCGAATACTATTGACAAATCCAGAAAATAGTATATAATATATGTTGACGTTTCTTAAAATCAGTATCATCGTTAGTTATGATCCACGTGCTTTGGTAAGCGATCACTTATTACGTTACTACATCAAAATACGATTCATATATATATGCGCTCTCATGTGCAAATCGTTATACAGAATCAATTGAAGGAGACCTGAAATGGAAATAAAACGCTGCGGTGATGACGTCGTCGATTACAAGATAGATATTTGTGATCCGTATTCATTCAGAAAGCTTAAGCAAGACGTCTTCAGCTCATATCGAAACAAGAGAAATGCCGGGTTCGATATATCTAACGTATACGAAGACTTCGGAGAAATGCTCGTAATGGGTGTGAACACGCTTGTTCTTGATTACTATTATCTGATCAGTGAGCTGTCAAAAAAATTCAAGGTCATAATGCTCGGAGAAGACTTCGGGCTCTCATCCGTTTCTTATCTTTTGGGGTTGAGTACCTATAATTCCGGCCAGCTCAAAACAAACATTGAATACGGGCAGTTTTGGCCGTCGCGTCTCAGCTTTGGAATCGACAGAAGTAAAGCGTCGGATTTTGAAGAAGCAATACGAGCTTTTGATACCGACGAGCACGGGAATCTGCCCGGTGTAAACGAAAAGTACGGCGAGGATTCAAACCGCGTTGAAACCATAAAGATGGGCCAGAGACCCGTAACGATCAAGGTCCGTTACATCGACACAAAGCGCTTTCGTTTGTTAACAGACAACGAACCAGATTATTCAGCTCTGCCTTTTCCGAAAATCGCAGCGGATACGTTATACGATCTGCTCGATGGTAAAACTGAATGTTATCGCATAGGAGAGGAATCTGCAGAATTGATCGAACCCCTCCTGACCATGTTCAAACCTGAATCGTTTAAGGAGCTTGAACAGGTCTGCGCTCTTTTGCTGGCAAGCAGAGATTCGGCGGATGTCATACTCAAAAGGAGAGAATCCGGCTTTGAACACTGGGAGATGTACTTGTCAAAAGAGAGCTTTGCACGCTTTGTTTTCGGGATCGACGGCTATTATGATGACGCCGTCCGACTGATCTCAAGAATGGACGACGGAACAGTCGGCGATGAAGATATCGAAATACTTAAAGATCTCGGTACAAGCGATGACGTGATCAACGATATCTGTAAGATGCGCAGCATTCCTTGCAGAGCTTTTGCAGCAGATCTTGCCAGGATCGTGTGGCGCAGTCAGCTTGAGAAAAACGCGATATCTGAGCTTCGTGACTTCTGGCCCTTGTCGGATGATCCCGATACTGACGATCGCGAGCAGGAGATCCTTGACCGTATTCCCTGCACTGACGAGGGCATGAAAGCTGTAAAAGACTATCTCGAATCTTATGAAAGCTATCAGGCTCGCGATCGGTTAAGAGAAATACGTGAGGAACTGAACTGGCGGCGCTTTGCCGGCATATAAAACTACAATACTTGAACAGGAGGCCTTTGCTATGATAAATATCAGCGATGATTTTGCTGACGTCAAACGTGTTGAAGCGTTCATTGACAAGCTTCCGGTACAGCCCGATCCTTCCGGTTTAATCGAGCTCAGCACGGACAACGGGAACAAGACGTATCGATATTACGTCGAAAACGACATACATAACGACAAGCTGTTGATCTTTGAGCCGATCAAAGGCATAAAACACGTCGTCTATAGATCTCTGAGAGAAGATGAAAAACTGAAATATGCCGCAACTCCCGACGGTCGTGTTTTCTATTCAAATAACGCGCCCGGGAGCCACCGCATGTTTATCAACAGGCTTCTCAGGCTGAATATACTGTCATGCTTCGACCCGAACGGGTTTGTAGCCGGATGCAATTATGATCCTATATGTTATCTCGGCGCAGATACAGATCACGTTGTATTTTCGGACGATAAAAACGTCATTAAGGCCGCGTCGGACGGAACGGAGACCGTTCTTTTCGAAGCTCCGTATGACTCTGATCTCTACCAGTATCTTGACCGCGACCATATTTTCGTATTTCACAAGAGTATACATAACAAAGTTAAGTACTGCGAATTTTATGACGAAACGGGAAAACTGCTGGATGGCCCTACCGACAGTTCCCGTGTTCTCGCTGTAGCGGGTTATCTCGTAAAGCTGATCATCGACGAAGACTCGTTTGTTCGCCTTATATTTAAGCGCCGCAGAAAAGCTGAGCAGAAAGTCGCCGACTTTCTCGAAAACGGATTTGAAGAAGATACCGTCACATACAACGTCTTATTCTCAATGATTAACGCGTGCACGCAGGCGCACGTCGTGACCGATCATAAGCTGCGTAATAATCTCGTGAAGGTTCTTAACTTTTACATACAGCTCGGGATCAGCGCCGATGTCTTCACCATGGCGTTTTTCGATATTTATAATCACTACGACGACTTAAACGAGGAAATGGTATCATGCCTCGAAAAGCTCGCAAACGACACGTCGCTTTCCTTTGAGGAAAGGCGCGCAATAGCTGCAAATGCTGATAAATTTATTAAATACAAGGAGAAATAACATGAACACGAATCACGAAACCGAAACGGCGCGCGAACTCACGAAAGAGTATTGCGGAACGATCATCAACGTTATCAACGACCGGAATCAAGTCCGTCTGTTAAGAAATGTCATACGGTCTTTCAGGCGCATCGGCATCGAAGACTACGAAATGCCTGAAGCCATCGCCATTGTGATCGAAAACGGCTCCTTGAAGGAAAAGCTGATCAAAAACATAATCCGGATAGAAAAAAGAGGCGGTATGGACCGTGATCAGAAGCTGGAATATGTAAAGGGACTCATTGCAGCAAAAAATTCCGAAAAATTCGCGTCGCTTTGTCCGGTCATCAAAGAGCCTTTCGAGGATTCTGACGGTCATGACGATCCTGACGATCCTTACGATATTTATAAACCGCTCGAAAAACTCAGAAGATTCTCGTTCGATCCGGATCCTTTTGAAACGGGGGACCTCATCGATTTTACAGACGTTGTACTGAGGCGTTATGACAAATACAAATTCAGCACAAATGAACGCGTAAAAGAGTTCTGGGTCACCAATGCAATAAAAATCTCCGAGGAACTCAGCCAGCACACAGACCGGAACATATCGGCAGTAACGGACGATCTCATTCTGAATACGGTATGCAGGATGGTAAGCGATGAGGTTAACAGTCACAAGATTTCCGTCCCTGAAATCGACTGGATCATGATGTCTGAAACCGTCAAATCTGTTTTTGACAGTTGGTACGATATCAATTATCTCTGCTTCTATTGCGACAGTCCTTACGCTAAGCTTCTCAAAATAGGAAATTATCTGCGTATAAACTATGACGATGGTTCTGAAACAGAAGACGACGATTCGTCTGGCAGCATCTGGTCCTTAGACCGTTTTGAAAACAACAATAGAATCATATATCAGATCGTTTCACGCCCTGAGAGATATGAAAACATAGACGAAATGATTGCTGTCAGGAAGAATCCGAGGGACGGCTATCCCGGCAGAACGATCATGGTAGAGAATTGGATCAATTCATATGACGTGCATTCGATGGATAAGAATGAAGCCGGTCTTTACGCGGTTAACGTCAAACGCGTTCATTTCAGTGACAACATATAATACGGAGGTTAATATGAAAGAGTACGCCACACGCTGGTTGTCCCCCTATTTATACAGAGACACCTCAAATCTCAGGCTTATGTACTGCAATTCCGTTATCGGCAGAAGAAAAAGCAGAAAGCAGGAAGAGCGGATAGACGAGGAAACAAGAATATTTGAAAATAACCCTCGTCTTGCAAACCGGTGCTTAACTTCGGTTTACTATCTGAAGTACCTTAATGAAAAAATCTCGGCCAACGGTTGTGTTATGCCGTGGAACGAGCCCTTGTGGTCGAGCGAAATCGTTTCTGCCGCTTTAGGCACTCCTTTTTCGCCCGTTGAAAACGAGCTGCCTTTCATTGACAGGGACTTCAATCAGCTCGTTATGTTCCCCGAGCCGGAAGATCTCCCCGAACTGATCGTCCTTGCGAATGAAAACTGTATGGGAGAGGTCAAAAAACTGACGGACGACTTCAAGAAAATTATAACTGATCCCGATATTATTGACACTGCGGACAAGCAGAAGTTTTTTGTCCGGGTCATCCCCATCAGCACCGATAGCCTCGCTTTGCTGTCGTGTTTCCAGAAAAACTATAAAAAGAGCATACTTAAGCGCCTTCCGCTCATGGATCTGGATCGCATCCCGAACGAAGTCCGTTATCTTTTCCCGTTCGTCGTCAACAAGGTCAAGCTGGACGTAGGAGTTGAGCCGTCATTCTCTTACTGTGTTGACGATCTGGCAAAAAAACTCATGTATGAGTACGGAGACGTCAGTAAATCGTTCGCTTTGGTGTTCGTCAACTACGTTTATTCGCTTTGTTTGTCTGACGCTCTCGATAAAGCCTCCGGAAACGAAAAACAGTATCTTGAGTTGCTTCCGGAGAATACTCTTCTCGGCTACAGACATCTCGTTAAACATAACGCCGTTTACACGACCAAAGAATCCGTGGAACATCTGCTGTTTCATTTCAAGAATTATCCGACAAAAAGCGAATATGAACGGAAAATGCTGCTTGAACGCTCATATTACACTTACTACGAGGATAAATGGCTTGAAGAAGAAGCCCGGCAATACATATACAAAGAAATCAAGCAGATCTGCAACGAATGGCCCTGCTATGATTTTCCGTGTGTCGTTGTCGAAATGTTGAGAGATAAGAAGAACGAAGTGGCGGATACAGTCCTTTCTTGGACCGGATCCCGCAATGTCGATCAGATTAATAAGCAAACGCTCCGCGAATATATCGGAGAGGCTGCCGCGGTACTTTATCGGAGCTGCTTTTCGCCTAAATCCATAGTATTCTGCGATGAATCGACCGAAGGTATTCCTTACGAAGAAGTAAGCTATCTGGATTACGTTGACTACGTTTCCAACTTGAATCTTATCCCCGACGATAAAGAATTCAAGCATTTTGATCATGCATCGTGGATACTCGTTTATAACCCCGATGATTTGGAGATGACGTGTTCTAAGATTTGCAATTTCATAACGGTATCCGCGGCTTCTGACAACACGCAAAAGCGTACTTTCCAGGTAGTTCGTCGCCGTTTATACAGCAGCATCGAGGATGCGATGGATGATCTTGGGACGGAGCCTCTCGGCTTTGCAAACACAAGCGAAAAAGAAGCGATCAAAATAATCAAAAAGGCGAATGCACGGCACGAAATAGCAGATGAAAAAGAGGGGGTCATCGCTCTTAAGCTGATGCCTTTCAACGAAACACTGTTCGACCCGGCAGCAGCCGAACGGGATGGGGAGGAAATCAAACATGAAAAAGCACTCTGATGTATTTCGCATTGTCGGATCCGCATTCGGGCCTGTTTTGGGATTTATCATACTTTATCTTTTTGGACTTAACTTTATGATGCGTTTTCTGATTTACATCAACATCGCAATACACTATGATACGGGCTCTTATCCTTTATTCGAATGGTCAAACGAGCACCTGGCTTACCTCAATCTGGCACTGACAATAATAATCGTTTTCTGCGGTATACGTTTTTTAACGAAGATCAAATCATATAAAACGCTGTCCGTTATCGCCTTGTCCTTCTGTGCGTTTTACACGATCATCTTCTTCGTTTTGAACACATACATTAAAGCGCTGAATGCAGAGCAAATATTCTACACTTGCGAACCGTTCTCATTCATATGGGACGAATACTGCCATGCCGAATTATCATCTCCGAGAGGATGGGGACTGTTATCGTTGGCATTCTTCGGCATTTCCGTCCCGCTCTCGATCGTCATTGTCATAAAGCCGGTCATAAGCCGCCTTATCAATAAAATCGGAAAGAGGTTTTCACATGAAAAAGAATAAGCTGTTTCTTGTTTTAATTACGTCTGTCATACTGTGCGTCGTCCTGATCGTTTCTCTTCCCTCCTGTATCGTTACCTCAAAAAGCTCGGATACAACCGAAGAGAATACCGACGAGGGATCTGATGTAACCGTCGACATTGAAGGTTATTCATTTGATGATATAGACGAGCTTCTCAGCGATGATTATTCTGAAGGAAACTATCAGCATAATCATAAAATTGAGATCTCGATCGAACTGGTAAAAGTACGGATCAAAGAGACGTATAACGATATACTTAAACAACTGGATGAGCTTTACGTCGCGATGTCCGAGAATGAGTACTTGCTTCACTATGAACGCGAAGACTATGACGCCCGCTTCGTCGTTCCGTTCAAGGAGTACTATACCAAGCAGATGAGCGTTCTGGCGGAGGGAGAAACCGCGCTTTCAGCGTTGGCCGGATTGTCTACGATGGGCGGAACAGCCGGGACTTCTATCGGATTGATGAAGATCTATACTCAGTATCGTAACTTTTATGATCTTCTGCTCGAGATCGATGGTATGTTTTAAGCAGTAACACTATTGGACCGTCGTATAAGCGTTAAAACGTTTTCATACTACCCAAACAACGTCAAACATAATACTTATGAGAATTTTATAACAATCAAAGGAGAAACGAAAAATGCCCACTTTTGCAACAGCAAGAATGAAATGCGCCGTGTGCGGCAAAGAAAGCGCTCACAGGGTCATATACAGTACCAACTGTTTCGGCTCTTCCGATCTGGACACGCGTCCGCCCGAAATGAAAAGAAGCACGATGGATTTCTGGGTTCAGGAATGTCCGAAATGCGGTTTTGTATCCGGGAGAATTGACGACAGTACATCCATAACGCCCGAATTTCTTGAATCATCATCGTATAAAACGTGCGATGAGCTTTCGTTCAACTCGAAACTCGCGTCACGTTTTTACAGGCAATACATGATCAAAGCATACGAAAACAACGAACGGGAGGCTTTCTTTGCATTGCTGCACGCTGCATGGGCATGCGACGATATGAACGACACCGAAAATGCGGCTTATTGCAGACGGGCTTCATAGCCATTTCTTGAGAGATTGATCGAACAATGCTCGAAAGACGCCGATCAACTCAGAGTTCTGAAAGCCGATGTAATGCGCCGTGCTTCATTATTTGAAGAACTTGCAGAAGAGTATGCGACCGTGCGTTTTTCCGACGATATACTGAATCACATCATCTCTTACCAGCTGTTTTTGGCTGCAAAAAAAGATACCGCGTGCCACAAGGTCGCAGACGCGGTAAACTTCCACTAAGCGAACAACAACGACGGTCAAGAAATAACAAACTGTCGGTCACATTCGATCATTCGAACGTCTTCAACGGGAACCTCGGCTGCTCTTTTTCCAGAAGGCTCTTGACAGTATTGTACGTGTTAAGCCAATGATCTATGTTCAGATACTCATCTCCGGTATGCTCATTGCAGTATCCGACACTGAAATTGACGCCGCAGATCTTTCTGCATAAAACCACGATATCCGTCCTCGAGGTTCTTCCCGCATCGACGAAAGAAGTCTGCGATTCGATATAATCGCGGAATTCGTCTGTGACCGGCAGCGAATACGTTTTATAGTCGTTTCCGTTTCTTCTGTCAAGCTGTATCATGTAATTATGTTCGTTTATTTCTTCAGCGATATCCGGATAATTCGACATCAGAAAATGCGCTCCTATCTGACCGTGCTCTTCACCGTCTGTCACCAAGAGGGAATGTCCGCTTTTTCTGAGCAGCCACAGCATTGCACAGCCGGCCCTGTCGTCTGCGCCTATTCCCCAGACATCCGATCCGCCCTGCCGTATGATGTTGCCGTCAATGGATATGCGATGTATCCTGTGCATCATATTCTTTTCCTCGAAATAGGCTTTCCAGGGATCCGAAGAATAGTATTTGTCCCATACGGTATCCGCGTGCGCGACAAGCAATACACGGTCTTTTCGCGTTCCCGGAACATAGACAAAATTATTTTTACCGCCGCCAAGAACCGGTATCGCCCCATCTAGCGATAGAAACTTATCAAAAACCGGCATAGAATCTTCCAAATCACATGAAAGAAAACCGAATAATATCATTTTCTCAAGCAATTTATTACTCATATATATCCTCCCCATAGTTAATAAGCAATCGGGCAATATAAAGGCAAAACGATCTGCGAGGCATTCATCTCGTCCACGCCTGAAGACGGTCGTTTGCACATTTCAATAATACTCTTCAGATCTGCTTTTTGACCCACATTACAGGCCGGACTCCGATCTCAGATGAAATGTTTATACCGTCTCTCTGAATTTCGCCGTCGGCAGAAACGAAGGCAGCTTTGCTGTAATCAGAACCCGGCGAACGCAGCCACCAGCGACAGGCTCCGTGTGCGTCACTGTTCTTTCGTTCGGCATATTCCGTCGCTGTGCATTTTAAATATCGGCTCATTCTAAGAGAAAAAACCATGCGCGCTTCATAGTAACTAAACAAAAAAACTTTGTCTTTCGTATCCTCTTCAAAATCCTGCCGTTCATCAGGACAGCACCAAGCCGGTCGTATAAGTTTTTTTTCTTCCGGAGAAAATGCGGAGTTGTAAAAATCATCGTTCAGCCATTTTCTGATAGATGAGTCTGCCCAAGTTATATCCTTGTGACTATCGTCATAACTTCGTATGTCCAGGGCATTTTTGGTGATAACAAGATACTTTTCTGTGTTATCATGTTCAATCCACTCTTGCAAGATGATCCATTCAAGAGGCGTCTTCACTGCACCGACAGATTTCGTGAATTGCCCGAACGTCAGTGTTGAACCAACTTTCTGCGATCCGTAAACCAGCTCCGGCATTTTCTTCTCCAGTTCTTCCGATATGATCGGTTCTTCGATCTTGGAAAAATCGTACTTTTTGGTCTTATTTGCGGAATTCATTTTTATTTCTCCGATCTCTTTATTTGTTGTTTGTTCCATACAGGGGATAACGGTAACAAGCCCAAATCTCCTTCTGACATTTTGAGCAGTTTGTATAATTTGCATATCGGCTAAGTAAAACTTTCAGAGCGAGTACGCGGGCAGAAATCGTTTTCATTGTGTTTTCTCCTTTCGTTTTGAAGACGGTTCTCCGTCTTTCTGCTTATTATTGTATATGTTTATGCGACGCTGCGATCAGTCAAATTTTCGCGTTTCCGATGATATTTACGATCACATAATATCATTTCCGAGATTAGCGCATTTGTATTATAGCATGTTTTTAGGAATTTGTCAAGACGATCTTCAAACTTTTTCTACGATTATTGTCTTTTGCTTCAGAAGACTTGTATTCAACTGTTTATCATATAACAATGGCAATGTCATGAAAGAGATTCAATGTGGCAAAACAGGCAGAGGGCGTGATTATATTTCAGAAGTTATTTATGATCCTTATGTACAATATGATAAAACAAATATTCTCCTTAATCACACGCTTACCGTTTACGGAATGAGACATCCGTCCTCCAAATGCGGTTACGATCCCGAAAAATATTCAGTTTTTTTGAAATCAAAGCTGAATTGATAAATATGATAATTCAAAAAGCGTCTTTCATATCATCGTGAAAGACGCTTTTTATGTAAAGTTCCCGTGTTTTGACGTGCTCCCGCTTTCATAAGTTGTTGTTTTATGTTAAAGTGATACAAGAACAACACGGCAATTTGATTTTATCTTTTCTATATCCGCTGCGGTGAGATAGCTTTTTTCAAACAGAGCTTTTGCAATACCACATAACAGATCGTTGTTTTTCGCAAGTATTTCTTTTGTCTTGCGGTAAAGGCGTTCAATTTCAACCGCAGCCGCCGGATCAACTCTTGCTTCGGTTTCATCCGGATTTTCAAATCTATCGAGGTGAAGATTAAAGCCGCCGGAGCAACATCCACCGATCAGCATCGTTACCGTACGGAAGGCTTGTTCAAGGTCACGTGAAACACCTATATCTGTTATACCGAATTTCTGCTCAAGCGCAGCTTTACCGGCAAGTGAAATACAAACGTCAGCCATTCTGTATTCTATAATGCCGTTATTTCCGTTATTATACTGAGAAGTGAAGCCTCCGGAGCTTTTATTGCCGCTGTATGCGGAAACAAGGGTAACGCTGCCCGGATCAAGCACTTCGGCAACTGCAGCGTGTCCCGCTTCGTGCCATATAACACGTGTGACTTGCTCGTTTGCATCATATATGTCAACGTCTAAATGACCTCTGTTCAACACGTCGTTCGGTATGTCGTGAACAGTGTGCAGACAAGCTTTTATTACGTGATCCATCGTTATGACGTCCGCACGCTCGTAGCCCGCTAACAAGCCCGCCTCGTTTATTGCAGTTTCAAGTTCCGCACACGAGCAGCCGTCCAGCAGACGCGCAACGACTGCCGCATCTATCTCGCCGACGCACTTTTTTTGTTTTATATAATGGGCCATTATATTTACAGCATCGTCGCCGCGGGGATTGCACACCTCGATCACGCGGTCAAATCTGCCTGCACGGAGCAGCGATGAAGGAAGAACGTCAATATCGTTTGCGGTCGCTAAAACGAAAACGTCTTTGCCCTTTATGTTATCGATGCACGACTGCACCGTGACGTATTCCTCCTGATCACGACGGCGTGAATCTCCGTTTGCGAACTTGTCCATATCGTCAAGAAAAATTATTGACGGCGCGGTTTCTTTCGCTTCTTTGAAAGCGGCTTTTAACGCTTTTACAAAATCGCCGTTCGGCTTGTCCTTGCGGCAGATTATCGCTTTGCGTCCGCTTGCTTCCATCAGAGCGCTCGCCATAAGAGTTTTTCCGACTCCGGGATCGCCGTGAAGCATCAAACCGCGCGGAGCTGTGACTCCGAGCTTTTTATACGACTCATTGTTTTTCAGCACGTCGCCTATCTGCATAAGCTCTTTTTTGATTGCATCGTAACCTATGACCTTGTCAAATTCTTTCATCTTTTTTTCTCCTTGCTTTGTTTTTCGCTGGCTAAATTATCGTAAATTTTTCTGTTTTTGGTCGGAAATCGGCACTGTTAACATAATATTAACATTTATTTCAGCTCGCTTATATTTTTATTTTATTATTTTCTGTAGCTTGATCGGCAAATATCATCGATCATATACCGAATCTGCCTGTATAAAAACACCGCGGATCCGGCAAAGAACGCAGGGCTTACGGTGTTTTGTTATCTACTGTGACCGTTGATCAGGTTGCTTTTTTGACGTACTGAAAGTCGAAAAATACTTCATTTATTTGTTCACACCCATTGACAATTATTATACGGTTATGTATAATGTATATAATATCACGCGAGGCGTGAGGATTTGTGTCGATCGGAGATGATAAAACTCAAATGGAAGAAGTTACAATAGAAAAAAAGAAGCCGTTGACTCGGTTCGGCGAGATCGAGCTGCTGAAGGCGATCGCGATACTCGGACTGCCCGCCGTCCATCTGATGGAGGAAGCGCTTGAAGGCGGCTTTGCCAGCGAAAAGCTGACGAGCATCGGCATGGCGATAATACTTTTATGCGCGTTCGGTCCCTCGGTATTCATGATCTGCATGGGCTTCGGCATCGGCGGCGGCAAGACGTCGCCGAAGAGCATCCGCAAGAACGGCATCCAGTTCCTTTTGATCGGGGCTATACTGAACGTTCTGCGCTGGCTGATCCCGGGCATTATCCAGATGATCGTTCTGAAGACGCCTCTGATCGAGGACGTCAAATTCTGCCTGCAGTCGGACATCTACTATTTCGTCGGCTTGTATTTCATCCTCTACTCTTTCCTCATCCAGTGGAAGATGAAGGCGCCGGGCATCGTCATGCTCAGCGTAATAATGCTTACGGCGAACACTCTGCTGACGCCGCTCACGCAGAAATACGTGACGAACGACATCGCCGCTTCACTTCTCGGCAACGTCGTCTACGTCAACGAAACGAGCTGCTTCCCGCTGCTGTCGTGGGCCATTTTCCCGAGCGTCGGCGTGCTTCTCGGCGAGATACTCAAGAAATCCGACGAGGAAAAGCGTGAGAACATCATGCGCCGTCTGCTCGACTTCTCGGCGGTGCTGTTCGGTTCGTTCTGCGTATTCCTTTATTTCTACAAGATTGACATTATAAAAGTCCTCGTCTCTCCGGCAAACGAATACATAACCGACCTGCCGAACGTCATACTGCTCCTCAGTCTGGCGATGTCGCTGCTCTCCCTCAACTACTATCTGTGCAAAAAGATCGGCGCGTCGAAGTTCATGGAGTTCATGCTCCGCATATCGACGTTCATCATCCCGTTCTATCTGCTGCAGTGGGTCATCATTTCCTGGATATTCTACACGATGAACATTCTGAAAGCGCCCGCGGGCTGCTTCAACGTCTGGATCTACGTCGGCTGCGTCATAGCCGTCACGGCGATCTGCATATTCGTGACGATCAAATTCGGTATGAAGATAATGAAAGTTCTGCTCAAGATCACAACTTTCAAAAAGCGTAAACCTAAAAAGAAAAAGGAGACACAATAATGGCAAAACGTAAAAACGGAGCGTACCCGTTATACGACCGCATGCCCCCTATAGCCAGTATTTCCGAAATGCTCGAGCTCAAAGCGAAGACGGTCCCGGACAGCATCGCTTTCCGGTTCAGAAAAGGACGCGACCAGATAGAGGAAAAGACGTATTCCGACGTTTACCGTGAAGTGAGAAAAGCCGCGTCGTGGATCGAGCGCAATATCGGCAAAAATCAGCATATAGCCGTGATAGGCGAAAACTCTTACGAATGGCTGATCGCGTTTTTCGCCGTGCTCGGCTCAGGCAACGTTGCCGCCGCGATCGACAAGGAGCTTCCCGCGAATGAAGTCGCGTGGATGGTCGGCAAAGCGGACGTCACCGCGGTATTCATCTCGAAAACGTACAGCGACCTGGTCGAGGGTATCGACGGCCTTAAGGTCAACACGCTCAAAGGACTTTTGTCCGCCTCCGAGGAGGAGAGCGATGAATACGCGCTTTATCAGCCCGGCCGCGACGAGCCCGCCAGCATATTCTTCACGTCCGGCACCTCCGGCCGCAGCAAGGCGGTAATGCTCAGCCACGGCAATTTGGCGTCCGAGATCACCGACGTCAGCAAGCTGTTCGACCCGGAAGACGCTAAATCCGTTCTCGCGGTGCTCCCATTCCATCACACGTTCGGTCTCAACGTCGCAATACTCATGGCGTATTATTACGGCGTCGCCATTTTCCTCAACAAGAGCCTGAAGACAGTTCAGGACGACCTGCTTCTCGCGAAGCCGGACGTCATCATGCTCGTGCCGATGTTCATCGAGGTGCTTTACAAGAAGATATACGAAGGCATAAAGAAGAACGGCAAGGAAAAGAAAGTCGAAAAGGGCGTGAAGCTCAGCAATTTTCTGCTCAAGCTCGGCATCGACGCGCGCCGTAAGCTGTTCAGAGAGATCATCGACGTATTCGGCGGCAATCTGAAATATATCATATCGGGCGGCGCATTCCTCGATCAGATGTACGTCAAGTCGTACCGCGAATTCGGCATAGAGATACTTAACGGTTACGGCACGACGGAATGTTCGCCCTGCGTCGCGGTCAACCGCAACTATCACAAATACGACGGCAGCGTCGGCATGATCGTGCCCGGCACCGACGTCAGGATATCGCCGGACGGCGAGGTCCAGGTCAAAGGTCCGGTCACCATGATGGGTTACTACAACGACCCCGAAGCCACGAACGAAGTCCTTCAGGACGGCTGGTACAGCACGGGCGATCTGGGATACGTAAACGACGAAGGATTCATATTCTTAACCGGAAGAAAGAAAAACCTGATAATATTAAGCAACGGCGAAAACATCTCGCCCGAGGAGCTTGAGCAGGATTTCCGCAAGGATCCCGGCGTAAACGAGGTCCTCGTATACGACAGAAAGAACATGATCGTGGCCGAGATACTCCCCGAGGCGGACTACATGGGCAAAACGGAATACTTCGACGCACTGATGGAAAAGGTCAACGAAGGCCGTCCCGCTTACAAGCGCGTCGCGAAAGTCGTTCTGCGCACGGAAGACTTCATACGCAACACTTCGAAAAAAATAGTCAGATATAAAAACATACCCAAAGAGGAGGATTAAAAAATGTTTGAAAGAACCGTAGCGATACTCGCCGATCATTTTGACGGCGACGCATCGGAGATCACAAGAGAAAGCGCGCTCGTCGACGATCTCGGCCTCAGCTCGCTTGAAGTCATCACGATCGTGTCGGAATTCGAATCCGAATTCGATATCGAGGTGCCGGACCGCGTCATCCCGACGCTTCGCACCGTCGGCGACATCGTTGATTATCTCGAAAAGAACGCCGAATGATCTGAAACGAACAGACTCCCGGGTCCTGATCTTATCCAGGGTCCGGGAGCCGTTTTTATTTTTGTTTATTCTTCGTTTTTCTTTCTGCGCTTTTTGTTTAACAGCGCAAATCCGAGTCCGGCGAACATCACATCATACTTCTCAAGTCTGCTGCGGCGCGATCCGGCGTCGCCTTTGTCCCCGTCCGGGGTCCCGGGCGTACCGGAATGTTCTCCGCTCCGCTCCATGCTGTTGTCTGCCGCCGCCTCGTCGCGCAGCCAGTTCTTGTCGTTTCGGCTGTTTGCGAACGCCGCCTCGGCAGCCTCGCCCGCGGTCACGGTCACGCCGACGTTGTCCGCGCCGCTTCGCTCGTATTTCCAGCTCCAGCCGGTCTGTGTGACGCGATACGTACCGGGCTCGACTCCGACGATCTTTACGGAGCCGCTGCCGTGTATCACGACGGTGAGTTTTTGGAACCCGGTATCGCCGCCGGTCCGCTCGATCTCGTACACGAAGGCGTCATCCGTGTCGTCACCCGTCACGGTGTTGACTATCACGAGCTCGCCCGTCATGCCACTGCGCGTGTTTTTGACGTTATATCCGCTGATCTGTGCGGTATAGCCCTGCACGAGATCCTCCGTTATCGTGTACGTTATCAGACGCTCTCCGCTGTATTTCGGCATCCCGCTGAAGGTCCACCCCCAGCTTCCGTTAGCGCTGACGGTCTTCGACGCGACCTCGACGCCGTCCGCCAGAAGGCGTATCGTGATGCTCGAAGGACGCATTCCGTCCGCGTCGTCATCGTCGTCCCAGATCTTATGACCCGTGATATCGACGGTCTGCTGCGGCGTCGGCGTGTGTTTGTTCGTTATATTGTATCCGTCGATCACGGCGGTATATCCGGGGACTTCGTCCTCGCGTATCGTGTATTCGATCTTGTTCCCGTCTTCGCCTATCGGAAGCTCCGAGAACGTCCATTTCCAGCCTTCGTTTTCCGTCACGGTCACAGAAGCCGTTTCCTCTCCGTCGGCGAACAGGTGGACGGTTATGCTCGAGGGGCGTATGCCGTCGGCGTTGTCGCCGTCGTCCCAGGATTTGTGGCCGGAAACGGTCTTCATCCCGGTATACGTGTTCGTTATATCGTATCCGTCGTAGCTTGCCTCGTAGCCGTCCGGGATCTCCTCTTCGATCTCGATATCCTTGTACGCTACGCTGCTGTTCTCGCCGTCCTCAGTCACGACCGCGACATCGTTCAACGGTATATCGAGCGACCACGACCAGTCGTTTTCCGCCGTCACCGTGACGGGCGAACCCGTTATCTCGGTCCTGCTCCCGTCGTCGCCTTTCGCGTAGACGTGGATCTTTATCTCGGATGGGCGGTCGTCTTCCGTGTCGCCCTCCCAGGTCTTCTTTCCGCTGATCGACGTCGGGGCGTCATCGGAATGGAACTTGATGTTTATCACGTTGCAGGTCAGCTCGTAGTCATGAAGCAGGCTCAGCGCGTAGCCCTTGATGCTCCAGCACTCGTTTATCGGGTCGTACATGACCGGGCAGTGGATCTTCGGTATGCCGAGCGCCTTGATGAGCGCGTCGATCACCATTTCCATCAAGCCCGTGACGAGTTCTGTGCCGGCGAAATCCATCGGCACGCCGAACGCGCCGTATTTCTTGACGCCCATCCATGCCCACCAGTCGGTAAGCGGGTTGCTGCCCTCGTCGTCGACCTCCGCTATCGCGATGCCGGTGTTGGTGTATTTTTGTATCACCGTTTTGATGACGGCTGATGCTACGGTGCTGAGGATCAGCTCGTCGCCGAGAAGTGCTTTGAGACCGTCCTTTATCGCGTCATTCAGTACGCCGTCCTCTCCTCCGGGAATGGAGAGCAGGTTGATCTGATCTCCGTATACGACGGTAGCGACGGGAGTGTAAATGTTATACTCGCTGAGTCCGAGCCGTTCGGCGTAATCCTCCTGGACCTTGCTGACGAGCATAAGCCATACGGAATCGGGCATATCGTCCTCTTCAAAGTTGATCCAGCGCTTGAAGATACTTACGTCGAACACCGCGGTGTTCGTTATGGACGTCTTGTGTGTGCCGCTGTCGTGGCTGTACTTGACGTCGTACTGCGTTTCATGCTCTTCAATCCTCTTGCCTATCCCGTCCGTGTATTCGTCGATTTCGGCGACGAACTGGGAACGCGGTATGAAGACCGTCTTTGCCTGAAGATTTACCCAGTCGGTCGTGTCGTCGACCGTCCATGCGTTCTCCGGGTCCGCGAGCTCTATCATGTTTTTGATGAAAGGCTTGTCGAGGTCGAGCCAGTCGTATATAACGCGCTCTTTCGCGTCCTGCAACTGTTGTTCTTCGTCCTGCGGTTGAGGATTTTCCTCTTCTTCATCGTCGTCCGGCTCGAGCAGACGCACGCGGTATTTGTACTGCACGAACGTGCCGGTCGTCTGGTTTACCGTACCGACGGGCACGGGCTCGAATTCGCCTTGCCAGTTGTTTGCCTGGTTTACTGTCAGTATCTGGAGCACTTCCCAGTCGAATATGTTGACACGGCGCTGCAGCACGACTTCCATTTCGTCGATACGGTCCTGATCCCACATGTCGATATCCCAGCCGAGCTCTACGGAATAGACCTTGCTGCTCTGATTCGTGATCGTCGTGTGCGTACCGTTTTCTTCTCTTTCGTATGACACGAGGTAGCCCGTGTCGGCGCCGTTGACCGTAAGTATCACGGACGGCACGTCGCTCGCGTAGTATTCGTCGTCACTGTCGAGCACGACGATACCGTCTTTGTCAAGCTCTCTTATGCGGAACAGATCACCTGCGCCGTCGTTCGGTGCGGCGACGTACGTGAACGTGCCGCGCCAGCCGCCTTCGGCATTGAGCGTAAGCGTCTGCACCGTCCTCCAGCCGCCGTTTTCGCGGTGCTGAAGCACGGCGCTGACGGACTCCGGAAGCGGCTCGTCTTCGCCCGCGGTCTGCCATTCTATGCTTACCGTGAAAGCCTTCGTCCATTTGGCGTAAACCGTCGTATCCTCGGTCACGCGCTGATCAAAGTCAAATTCAAGCGTAAGCCCTTGATCCGCGAACCAGCCGACGAACGTGAAGCCGTCGCGCACGGGATCCGGCTCGGGTCTGACGACCGCGCCGCCGACGTCGACGGTGCGGCGCACGCGGCCGGTCTGACCGTCAAGTGTGCCGCCGTTGAGTTCGTATATTATTACGTTTCCGTGCTCGAGCACGATGTGATTTACCCTTGCGGGTTCGATGTCGGCGGGAAGAACTCTTGTCGCATACGTGAATTCAGTGACGACGAGTCCTTCTTCGATCGTGATCTGACGGTAGCCGAACGATCTGTTTCCGTTCGCCTCGACGCGTACCGATTCGGCGCGAATGATCAGGTCGCCCCCGGCGAGTATGCCGTGGCTTCCGCCGTTCACGGTTATCGTGCCGTTTGATACCGTCACGTCGTATTCGGCGTGCAGAGCGTTGACCGTCGCGGTCTGCGCAGTCTTAAGATCTCCGCCGACCGTCAGCGCGCCGGCTTTTACGTATATCGCGTATCCGAACGCCGGACCTGCGAAAACCGCGGTGCCGGTGACGGTAAGATCGAAGCCGTCCGCGTATATCAGAGCGCCTTCGTGAACGTTGTCAAACGAAGGACTGCCAAGCGTAAGCGTGAACGTGTCGGGGTCGTAAACGGCGCTGCCGTCGCCCAGGATATCGTCCTTGTTTTCCGAGTCGACGCGCACACCGCTGACCCACAGGTTATACCTGTTGTCCGCGGTCCATTTCGCCGTGAATTTTATATCGGTCTCGGGATTGAGCTTTTTCCCGGCGGGATAGACCCGGACCTCGCCGTCGACCGTGCACGACCAGCCCGCGAACACCGCTCCGGCAGGCGCCGTGAAGACGCAGGCGGGCAGCGTGAATTCTGATCCTTTTCCTACGACGCGACGGCTCATATAGCCGGTACCGTCGCCGGGATCGAACGTCATGAAAACGCGCTCGTGACCGCAGCGGTTGCAGTCGTGATCGTCGCTGTCGTCGTATTCGTGCGTCTCCGTGACCTGCGAGGCGCCGCAGTGCGGGCAGGTGAACGTATGATGAGTATCGGTTATATTAGTGTATACCGCGTTTGTGTGCGGGCATTTGCGTATTTCAACGTAGAGGTGTGTCCTGCACGATTCGGCGCGCACGTCGTAGTTGACGTATTCCGCGTCGTTGTTGTCCGTGCCGGCCTTGACCGCGTAATTCCCGGGCAGGCTTATGGTCCCGTCGGACGAAGACATACTTCCGCCGCCGACCGCTTTTCCGCCAGCGCCCGCGTTGCTTATCACAACGCCTCCTCGCACGATAAGCGTGCCGCCGTTTCCTTTGAAACCGCCGCCGATCGCGCCGGACGAGACGTCTTCGGGATCCGAGAATATCAGTTTTCCGAGCAGGGCGCCCAGCGCCGCGGCGAAGCCTTCCGCCGCATCACCGGGTACGTCGGTGCTGACGTAGTTGACCCAGTCGTATGAGAACGAGCCGGACGTGGATACGACGTAGCCGCCTTCCACGGTGAGCTTGCCTCCGTCGCCGCCTTTGCCGGTCCCGTCGTCCGTCGCGCCGCCGCCTATGCCGGCGCCGACCGCCTCCGACGCCGCGAACACGTATCCGCCGGTAATGGTGACCGTGCCGCCGTTGCCCTGTTTATTGCTTCCGGCCTGTCTTCCGCCTCCGCCGCCTATGCCCGCGGCGTAGCAGCTCGTCGCGTAGACCTCGCCGCCTCTTATGATGACTTCTCCGCCGTCTTTGCCGTACAGACCTCCGCCGCCGATACCGGCGCCGTACTGGCTGTGCGCCTCTACGTAACCTCCGGTTATCTCAACGGTGCCGCCCTGCGCGGCTCCCGTGCCGCCGCCGATGCCGGCTCCGCCGTAAAGTGTATGATCGTTAGGGGTCGATATGGTGCCGGCGATGACCCTGCCGCCTTCTATGCGGACAAGCGTGATCCCGCCGAGACTGCCGCCGCCGATCGCCGCGCCGTGGAAGGACGCCAGCGCCTCGACGTCGCCGCCGTAAATGTAGATCGGGCCGGCGTCTGCCGGGTGTTTGATATCGCCGCCGCCGCTGCCTATGGCCGCGCCTTCAGACGATTTCTCCACTTCCGCACGGACTGTGCCGCCGTAGATATAGATCGGACCGCTTTTCTGGAATTCGCCGCTTCCGATGCCGGCGCCGCCGCCGTTCATGTCGAGCAGGTCGCTTTTGCCGCCGTGCGCGTGAACGGTGCCGCCGTATATCGTGATCGACCCGGCCTTGTTGTTCGGGTTCTCCTGACCGCCGCCGATACCCGCGGAGCAGCTTCCGCCGATGGCTTCGACCGTGCCGCCGTATATCGTGATGGGGCCGTAGCCGCTGTTTTCTTCCTGACCGCCGCCGATGCCCGCGGCGTCGGTGCCGCCGTTCGCGGTGATCATGCCGCCTTTTATGATTATTTCGCCCGACGCGTGATTTATGTCGCCGCCAATGCCGGCGTTCCCTCTCGATCCGGTCGTTATCAGCTTGCCGGTGCCGCCGCTCTGCCCGTAAACCGTCAGAGTCGAGCCCTCCGGGACGAACAGGCCTTTGCCGACCGTCAGCGTGACGCCGTCGCACAGCACGAGCCCGACGTCGCCGCTGACCGACAGTCCGTCGGAGAACGTCAGATTCTGCCCGACGATCCAAAGTCCGGACGTCAGCGTCGTTGTGCCCGCGCCGACGAAGCGGTATTCGAGAGGACTTTTGACGTCGTCGACGACGCTCGAGCCGTTCCACCTGCGGTCGACGTACGCGAGATCCGAGACGAGCCCGACCGTCACGCTGTGCGCCGGCATGGTGAAGCTTATGCGCCCGGGAACCGACGGGTCGACGGTGAACGGAACGCTGACAGGCTGACCGTTTTCGTAGTATACGACGCTCCATACCCAGCCGTCGAACGTTTCACCGAGATCGGGATCGTTCAGGCGGGCGGACGCCGTGATCGTGTCGTCCTCAAAGGCGACTTTACTGCTCGTGTCGATGACGTATCCCGCGTATTTTTCCGTGAACACGGAATAAGACGGCTGCGTCTGCATGTGGATCGTCACGTCCGCGTCCGGCATGATGAAATCGCCGGAGAGCGCCATGTTTTCGTCGTAGCGGAAATTCGTCATATCCTGACGTTTCGTCTCGCCGTCCTCGACCCAGGTTATCCAGGCGCCGGTCACTGAATAATCGCCGATCGTGTCGCCTTTATATGCCGTCATTTTCGCGGCGGTGACCGTGTCGCCCGGGACCGCTCTTTCGTTATGCGGCGGGATAGATATGTTGTACGAGCCGACCTCGCAGTGATAATGCGGGAAATGATCCTCTATCTGCGGATCGAGCACCGCGCCGGTGATCTTTCTGCCGATCTTAAAAAAATCGGCGCTGACTCGGACGTCGTGCTCGGGCATGACGAACGTATACGTGTCGGTCGTTTTGCCCGGGTAGACGAGGCTTCCCACGGTATATGTGTAATCGAGTTCGTGGCGCTGACCTTCGCCGTCGAGCCAGTAGATCGAGATCCCGTCGCCGTCAAAATCGGTGGCGTAAAGCTTCGTGACGCTGACGGTGACCGACTCGCCGAGTCCCGCCTGCGATTTGTCGAGCTCTATCGTGTTGCCGGTGTTGTCAGGGTCGTCGTACGGGTCGACCGTGACCGTGTTTTCCCCGTGCTCGAATTCGGCGTAAACGTAGATCTTCTTGTTAGTCGGCTCTATGTAATCGGACAGCCGGTCCGGGAGCGTGACGGTGTAAGTGTTTTCGTCGACTTTTTCCCACTGCAGATCGACGTATCCGTCGAAATAGTTTTCGTTCTGCTCGTAACGTATGCGAGGATACTGCTTACCTTCGGATCCGGCGTAAGGATAGTATTTTCCGAGCACGGTGCCGGGCTTGCGGTCGACCGTGATCGTTATCGTTTCCCCGCCCGTCGCGGTGGTCTTGTCGACCGAGATCGAGCTGCCGGAACCGGTAAGGTCCTCGAACGAGCATTCGACGGGATAACCCTCTCCGGTGTACTCGAATACAGCCTTGACTTCAAAGATATATGATACGTCGAAGTTTTCGACTTTATAATAATAGTAACTGTATCCGTATTCGGTCCAGTCTTCAAATTCAAGAGAATACTCTCCGTAATTTCCTCCGATTATCTGCCTGACCTGCCATTCCTTGAATATCCAGCCCTCGTCGGGAACGGGATAAAAATGGATCTCGGCGCGGTACGGCAGGCTTTTGCCGGTGGTGCCGGACGCTACTATTCCCTGGTCGTCCGTAAACGTTCCGCCGACCATGTCGGTCGCGGCGATAAACCGCTGATTTTTTCCCTGAGTGCCGGTAGGCGGCGGGTTGGCGTTCAGGCCGTCGCTTTCCGGGGCTGTATTGCCCGGCGCCGCCGCGGGCGCGTCGGCGCTTCCCTGCACGTTATTCCCGGCGTCGTATATCACGACCGATCCTTTTTCAGGCTGCGCGGAAAAATCCGCGGCGCACGCGAGGACCGCGCAGATATTTGAGATAAGCATCACAAAAACAAGAAGTGCGGAAATATATTTTCTCATACCGCCTCTCCTTTCACGCGCACCCCGGCGCCTGGAATAAAGTTCAGATAAGCCATGATACAGGACCCGTTTCATTCTATGTTTTGCCCTGCGCCGCGCTTGCCGCGCTGAGTCGCCGGACCGTTATTATCGGAGTTTATAATCCTTCAGTTTATATTATATCAGCGGCACTGTAATAAATCCACCGTTCAATGATTGAGAGAATGTGAATTCAAATTTTATTTTTATTTTATAATATTATAATACTGATATTGTGAGAATTTCATTATTATATGAAAGGATTTAAAATAGCCGTCGGCAATTAAAATGCCGCATATCCGGTGAAGATACCGGATATGCGGCGTCTTTATTTTTTGTTTGGACTTATGCCGGTCAGATCATTTTTTTATTCAGCATACGGCACGCTCGACAACTCAACGTTCGCACCGCTGACGTATCTGAACAGGAGTACGACGTCCAAGTTGGTCGCATCTCCGTCGCCGTCGGGGTCAAGCGCCACTTTGACGACTTCGACTTTTCCGCCGCTGACGTATCTGAACAGCGCGACTACGTCCTGGTTGTCGACCGAACCGTCGCCGTTGACGTCGCCCGGTTCAAACGTATTATGACTTGATTGCGTGTCGGCGGTTATCGTTATTGAAGCCTCTACGTCCTGATCCGGTACAGAAGCGGTTATCGTCGCGGTCCCTTTTGACACCGC
Organism: Clostridia bacterium; assembly: GCA_017619885.1. Lineage (GTDB taxonomy): Bacteria > Bacillota > Clostridia > Oscillospirales > CAG-272 > UBA1248. Next base: position 28,316 of record JAFZRM010000030.1, read on the forward strand.
GGTGATCGTACCGTCGTCTGAAACCGAGACCGCTGACGGATTGCTGCTCTTCCACGTCAGTCCGGCGTATACGTTCCCGAGTCCGTACGACAATCCGAACACACCTCCGGAGGTCTTAACAGTCGCTCTGGCGATAACTTTTGAAGTCTGTCCGACGACTATTCCGGCGTCTGCCGACAGGCTGAGTTCACTTATCAGCGACGGCGCGACCTCGATCTTCTGCGCTACACGCCCGCCGATCCCCGCGATATCTTCCCTGATGTTAGGATCCGACTGCCACGAAGGTCTGGCGAATTGCGCGGCGACGGTCGTATACCTGTATGTGCTATCAGTACCGAGCATATTCGGATTCCAGAAACCCGACAATCCGATGTACAGATTATACGGATTGATCATAGCCGTGTAATGACCGGTGACCGCGCCGGGAGTCTCGTTGACGTAATCGCTCTTTTCGCCGTACCACTGGTCGACCGCTTCAAGAAGCGCCGCCGTGTTATCGCGGTTCCAGTTCCATGCTATGACTTCACTGCAGGCTTTGATCCCGTATCCGTTATCGAAGGTCGACTGTGTATTTCCCCACTGCGTCGCCCCGATCCTTCCGTGCATACAATAAACCGATGCTTCAACGGCGCGCATCGCGGCTACCAGTTCAAGAAGCGTCGACCATTTTATCGGCACGTAATCTGACTCGGAAAGCGTCTTGCTTGAGTTTTCGGGATTCACCAGATGCTCTTTACAGGCTTCGAGCCTGATCTCGTTGACCCTGTCAAGCACGTCATTTTTCTCGTTTTCGCCTAACGTAACGAAAGACCCTTCTATAGCAACGACAAGGCTGCCGCCGCGAGGCGCCGACGTGAAATCGCCTTCACGAACGGTGTATTCATTATCTGACGAGTCGGCTGCCCGGACGCGCGTCTGCTGCGAAGGCGCCGAGCTTATGATGATCATCGTGATGCAGATCAGTAAAACAGCGAACTTTTTAATTAAAACCTGTGCTTTTTTCATTGTGTTGACCTCCGGGTGTTGTTCAAGCAATCAGCGGTTTAATTTATTGACCGTTCAACGGAGCGGTCGTATTTTTATAAGAGTATAACGCAGCGGCCGTATGCGTTGTCGTCCCGCGTGAGATTATCAGTTTACCGGCTGAAACAATGAACAACATCCCTTGTTTCAGCCGGTTTTTCATAAATTGTCCTAAAATCTACGCGGACGGTTCGGGGGATGAGACGGCTCAAACCTCCGGGATGTCGACGGTGATCTCTTTGCCGAGTGCGGCGGAGCGGACGATGCCGTCGATGATCGCCTGGTTGATGACGATCTCGCTCGAGGGCACGGTCGGCTTTCCGCCGAAGCGGATCGAATCGACGAACGCGCGCAGCTTCTTGAAGAACAGGTCGCCCGACGGTTTGAGCGGGACCTTGTATTCGATCTCCTCGCCGCAAAGCGTCTTGTAGATCGTCAGCGGAGCGCCGAAATCGCCGTTCCAGCAGTCGGTCGACGGGATCCTCAGACCGCCCTTCGTGCCGAGTATCAGCGCGTCGCCGGACGTATTCATATTCATCGCCCACGAGATACGGAAGTCGAGGATTATATCGCCCTCGAGTCTGACGAATCCGGCGGCGAAGTCGTCGACGCCGAACTTATCGGCATATTCCGGATGGCCGGGATAATACTCGGGATCCTTGCCGAAGAACGACGAGGTGTAGCCCGAGACGGTGAGCGGCTTCGGATATCCGACGGCTCCGAGCAGCATATCGAGCGAATACGTTCCGATATCGCCGACTGCGCCGATGCCGCCCGTGTTCTTTTCGATGAACGACGTTCCGAACGGCGTCGGGATGCCTCTGCGTCTGCCGCCGCCCGCCTGGATGTAATAGATCTTGCCGAGCTCTCCGGACTGCACGATCTTCTTGATCATCCGCATGTTCTCGCTCATTCTCGGCTGGAAGCCGATCGTGAGTATCTTTCCGCTGCGCTTCTCGGCGCGCATGACCTCGATCGCCTCGTCGAGCGTGACGGTGAACGGCTTTTCGAGCATGACGTTTATGCCGTGATCGAGCGCGTGTATCGCGCAGGGCGCGTGCTGGCAGTTGTAAGTGCAGATGCTGACTCCGTCAAGATCCTTTTCGTTTTCGACGAGCGCCAGATCGCTGTCGTAGATCCTGCAGTTTTTGATGCCGAACTGATCAGCGAACTTCTGCGCTTTGCCCGGGATAATATCCGCGAGCGCGACGATCTCGACGTCGTCCATCTTCAGATATTCCTCGGCGTGCATGCCGGCGATCCAGCCGGTGCCGATGATGCCTATCCTGATCTTTCTGCCGGACACTTTCTTCTCTGTCTCATGGATCTGAGTGAAAGCGTCCAATCCTGCTGCTTTTCCCATAGTTTTACTCCCTTTTTTAATATTTTGAGGCGTGCCGCACAACGGTCGGCGCGCCGTATTTACGTTGTAAGACTCTTTTTGCGAGCGCTCACGCTCTTGCGACGCCCGAGCTGCGCGCCGCCTCGGCGACGGCAGCTGCTACCGCGGGACCGACGCGGCGGTCGAACGCGTGCGGGATAACGTAATCCGCCGACAGCTCGTCATCAGACACGAGTCCGGCGATCGCCTTTGCCGCGGCGAGCTTCATCGGCTCGTTTATATCGCTTGCGCGGACGTCGAGCGCTCCGCGGAATATACCCGGGAACGCGAGAACGTTGTTTATCTGGTTCGGAAAATCGCTTCGTCCCGTTCCGACGACAGCGGCGCCTGCGGCGAGCGCGAGATCCGGCATTATTTCGGGATCCGGGTTCGCCATCGGGAACACTATCGCGCCGTCCGCCATGCTGCGGACCATATCCTGACTGACGAGATCCGCCGCGGAGACTCCGATGAACACGTCGGCGCCGGCGAGCACGTCGGCGAGACTTCCCGTCAAATGCGCTCTGTTCGTTATCTTCGCTATCTCCGCTTTCGCGGGGTTGAGCGCGCCTTCGCCCTCGCAGATCGCGCCTTTTCTGTCGCAGATTATAAGATCGTTCAGCCCGCATGAAAGAAGCAGCTTTGCGATCGCGATGCCGGCGGAGCCCGCGCCGTTTATGACGGCTCTGATCTTATCGATCTCTTTTCCGACGACCCGCAGGGCGTTGAGCAGCGCGGCGAGCACGACCACGGCGGTGCCGTGCTGGTCGTCGTGGAACACCGGTATATCGCATCTCTGTTTGAGCTTGCGCTCTATCTCAAAGCAGCGCGGAGCCGCTATATCCTCGATGTTTATGCCTCCGAAGCTTCCGGCGAGCAGCGCGATCGTATCGACTATCTCGTCCGTGTCCTTGCTTCTGACGCAGAGCGGTATCGCGTCGACGCCGCCGAACGTCTTGAACAGGACGCATTTGCCCTCCATCACCGGCATTCCCGCCTCGGGTCCGATGTCGCCGAGCCCGAGCACCGCCGTGCCGTCCGTGACGACGGCGACGAGGTTGCCGCGCCCGGTCAGCGCGTACGATTTTTCGGGATCCTTCTGTATCTCAAGACACGCCCGCGCGACGCCCGGCGTATACGCGAGCGACAGATCGTCTTTGTTCTCTATCTTCATCTTCGGCACGGTCTGCAGTTTTCCGCGCCACTCGTAATGTTTTTTAAGTGATTCTTCGGAGTAGTTCATTTATTTTTTCCTTTCGGGGCTCATATCATTTTTTCGGGCCGTACTATGCCGTCGAATTCTTCCGTCGTCAGATAGCCGAGGCGCACCGCCTCTTCGCGGATCGTCGTGCCGTTTTTATGCGCGGTCTTCGCGATCACGGCGGCGTTGTCGTAGCCGATCTTCGGCGACAGACACGTCACGGTCATCAGAGTTTTGCTCAGGTTCTCCGCCATCTTCTCCCGGTCGGCTTTTATGCCCGCGAGGCAGTTCGACGTAAACGACCTCACCGCGTCGGACAGAAGCGTGACCGACTGTATGAAGTTATACGCGATCACGGGGATATAGACGTTCAACTGAAAATTCCCCTGCGACGCCGCAAAACCGACGGTCACGTCGTTTCCCATGACCTGCGCGGCGACCATCGTCAGCGCCTCGCACTGCGTGGGGTTGACTTTTCCCGGCATTATCGACGATCCCGGTTCGTTTTCCGGGATCCTGATCTCGCCCAGGCCGCAGCGGGGGCCGGACGCGAGCCAGCGCACGTCGTTCGCTATCTTCATCAGGTCGGCGGCGAGCGCTTTCAGCGCTCCGTGGGCCACGGCTGCGTCGTCTTTCGATGACAGTGCCCGGAATTTGTTTTCCGCCGTGTGGAAGGGGATACCGGTCAGCCCGGACACCGCGTCAGCCGCGGCCTCCGCGAAGCCGTCGGGACAGTTGAGGCCGGTCCCGACGGCTGTGCCGCCGAGCGCGAGGCCGGACAGACCCTGATACGTTCCGCAGATCGCCGAAAGGCATCTTTCGATCATCGATCTCCAGCCGCCGATCTCCTGCGAGAACGCGATCGGGACCGCGTCCTGAAGATGCGTGCGGCCGACGGTGATCACGCCTTCGTTCTCTTCTTCAAGCCGCACAAGCGTCGTTATCATCTCCCCGAGCGCCGGCTCGAGCTTTCCGCGCAGCAGCTGCATCGCGGATACGTGAAGCGCCGTCGGGAACGTGTCGTTCGAGCTCTGGCTGAGATTTACGTGGTCGTTCGGGTGGAGCAGTTTTTCTCCCGCCAGCTCGTTGCCGCGGCAGGCGATGACCTCGTTCATATTCATGTTCGTCTGCGTGCCGCTGCCGGTCTGCCAGACGGACAGCGGGAAGTTGCCGTCAAGCGTACCGGCGAGTATCTCGTCGCAAACAGAGTAGATCAGCGCGGCGCGTCCGGAATCGAGCAGACCGAGCTTTTCGTTCGTCATCGCGCACGCCTTTTTTATCACGGCGAACGCCTTTATTATCTGATCCGGCATCTTTTCGGCGCCGATCCTGAAGTTCTGCAGGCTCCTCTGTGTCTGTGCGCCCCAGTACCGGTCCGCCGGGACGTTCACCGATCCCATACTGTCTTTTTCGGTCCTGTATTCCATACGCTCCTCCACGGCTTATCATCTACCTGTAATTGTACCACGGATAAGACGATTTGTCAATGAAACAACGGTTAAAACAGATGAAAGAAAATAAAAAATCTCCCTTGCAAAACCGTGTTTTATGTGTTATAATCAGATCAATAACATCCGCGGGAGAACGATCATGATATCAGCAACTTTAAAACAGCGTTTTATTAAGATCATATCCGTATTTCTGCTGCTATACCTGTGCGCGCCGGTCTTAGCCGGATGCGGCGGCGACACGGAGATGACGGAGGCGGGACCGGCAGACATCACCACCGTCACGGTAACGGATACCAAAGAGATCACGACGGGCACCGAAGCGGCGGCGACGGATACGGAACCGGCGGCGACCGATACGCAGACCGACGCTGACGGTACGGCCGCCGCGCCCGACACCGAATCTGCCGCAACGGAGCCGGTCACGACGGAAGAGCAGACGACAGAGCCGGAAATGACGGCGCCCGAAACGACCGAGCCGGAAACCACCGCGCCTGAGACCACCGCGCCGGAAACGACGGAGCCGGTGACGACGGAGCCCGAGACTACGGCGCCGGCGCCGCTCGAGCCGCTCGACGTGATAAAGGTCGGCGCGGACAACGCCGCGGATCTGCTTAAGTTTTTCAGCCGCGAGCGCTACTGCAAAGCCGAGGCGGCGGACGACGAGTCCGAGGGTAAAGCGATCCGCATAACGACGCGGGGCGTGATCTCGGCAAATACCGCGTGCCCGGTCATATACTTCGACTATAAGGGATACTGCGCCTCGGTCGGGAAAGCGAACGTGAACGTCGCCGAGGCGCCGTTCGTCGTCCTCAAGGTCAGACTTGTCGACGCGCACGACCGCAGATTCGGGCTTCTCGGCCTGGCCGAGCCCGGCGAATCCGCCGCGACGCGCACCGAGATATACACGGTCGTCCCGTCATCGGGAAAATGGAGCTACATCTGCTTCGACTTCTCGAAGGCGACCCGCCCGGACGACATCGGCACGTTCCGCATCGATTTTGAGCAGAACGCCGGCGGAAACGGCGAGAGCGTGCTCATCAGCGAGATCCGCGTCTGCACGAAGGCCGAGGCGGAAAAGCTCGTGACGCCCGACGTATACCCGATACTGGACCAGACGACGATCCGTCTGCTGCAGTTCAATATACAGACCGAAAACGGCAACAACGCGCCGTTCATCGTCAGAGCCGAGCTTTACCGCCGGCTCCTTGACGAGCTGATGCCCGACGTCGTCGGCATGGAGGAGGTCACCACGACCTGGCGCAAGTGGCTTGACGAATACGTATTCAACGATTCGTACGCGTCCGTGGGCGAGCCGCGTTCCGCCGGCGGCGAGGCGAACCCGATCTACTATCGCAAGGACAAATACGAGCTCGTCGACAGCGGCACGTTCTGGCTGTCGGACACGCCGGACAAGGTCGGCTCGCTGACGTCCGTCGTCGTTGAAGAAAAGGAATACAAGTCAAATTATCCGAGGATCTGCACCTGGGCGGTCCTGCGCGACAAGGCGACCGGGACCCGGTTCATCCACATGAACACGCATCTCGACCACAACGGCAACAACAGCTCCTCGGTCGGCAACAACATAAGAAAAGCCCAGATAAAAGTCATCATCAAGTTCGCGCAGAAATACAAGGATATGCCGATGTTCTTATCCGGCGACCTCAACAACCGCCGCACCACGGGCGAGGGCAAGACGTACGCGCTTATAAAGATGATCAGCGGACAGAGCGTGATCAAAGAGGAGGACGGCACGACTTATTCGATCGCGCTCTCCGACTCGCGCCTCGACGCGCCGGTGACGGTCGACGAGAACCATACCGCGACGATGACGAAATACTACGACGAGTCGAGCTCCGCGTACGAGCCGACGCGCGAACCGATCGACTACGTGTTCTACAACAAGGAAAACACCGACGCGCTGACGTACGAAACGTTCCTTATCTCACGCGACGGGCTGTGGATCTCAGACCATCTGCCGGTGTTCACGACGTTCAGGCTCAAATAATATCCGAACTTCAACAGAAAAGCGGGCTGAAAACCCGCTTTTCTGTTTTGTTTTTTCAGCGCTTTTCCCTGTTGATCCTGAACTTCACGGCGCTCTTCAGATATTCGAGATATCCCTCGTCGCTGCACATCGCCTTGCCGACGTCGTCGGACAGCTTCGCGACGGGTCTGCCGTTGACGTACTGGAGCTTGATTATGATGTTAAGCGCTCTCTCGCACGTGTCGTTCGATACGAAGGTGCCGATACCGAAAGATACTTTCGTTTTGTTGCAGAAATACTCGTGCAGCTTCTGCGCGCGGTCGAAATCGAGGCTGTCGCTGAACAGCAGCAGCTTCGTCTTCGGGTCGACGCCGTAGCTCTCGTAATGGCGGATTATCTTCTCGCCCCATACGTACGGGTCGCCGCTGTCGTGGCGGACGCCGGTGTAGTTGTTTACCATCGAGCGGTCGAAATCGAGCAGGAACAGGTCGGTCGTGATCGTGTCGGTCAGCGCCGTTCCGTTATCGCCCTTGTACTCGTTATACCAGTCCTGCATCGCGTAGTGATTCGTGTAGGAGAGCGGGATAGAGTCGATGCCCTGATACATCTGCACGAATTCGTGCGCGTACGTTCCGATCGGCGTCACGTTGTATTTCATCGCGAGATATACGTTCGAGGTACCGACGCAGTTCTTCGTCTCGGCGCAGAAGCGGCGCACGACGACGTCCTCCCATTCGCGCGAAAGACGCCTGCGGCAGCCGAATTCGGCGAACTTGAACGTGTATTTGCCCTCGTTGAACGCCTTTATCTTGGCGTTGAGGCGCTCCTCGGCGGAAGCCCTCAGCGTTTCGTAATCGTATTTCATGCGGAAATACACTTCGTTTATTATCTCGAGCAGATATATCTCGAACTGCATCGCCGAGAAAAGCGGGCCGTCGACCACGACGGAAAGCTCACCCGAATCGAGCAGCTTCACCGTCACGTAATCCCTGATGGGATGCCAGAGACGCAGAAATTCCACGTAGTCGGCCTTGATGAATCTGATCGAGCGCAGATATTCAAGCTCTTCCTTTCTGAACCGCAGCGTGCAGAGATGATCGACCTGCGCGTTGATCTCGTCCGCCATCTCCTGCGTAAACACGACGTCCTTGTTGCGGCATCTGAAATAATACTGACCGCAAAGGTCAGTGTGTTTGTGGAAGATCACCTGATCCATGTTGAATTTGTAAAGGTCGGTATCGAGCAGCGATACCACGATGGGCTCAAGCTTCATTTTGCACCTCCGGTAAAATGACGTCACTCGCCGTTTTTCGATTTAATTTGTCGTATCCTATTGACAAATCAGACGACGGGTGATATAATAAAATTCAGATATTTATTATCGTTATTCGATAATCCGCGCTCGGCCGCGGCAGCTCGTCCGCGCCGTGTGCGCTGATTATATTATACACAAAATAAAGGATTTGTCAATACCGGAGCGGCCATATGTTGAAAAACAGCTACGATACAGTAATAATCGGCGCGGGTCCCGCGGGGCTTTCCTGCGCCATGCAGCTTAAAAGGCTCGGGGCAAGCGACCTACTCGTCGCGGAGCGCTGCGAATTCCCGCGCGACAAGTGCTGCGCCGGATACATAACGAACAAGACGAAAAAGGCGTTTGAAGATTTCGGGCTCGACGTCGGCGGCTGCGGCTACACGCTGATAGACGATTTCAGGCTCATTTACAAAAACCGCGAAAAACAGAAGATAAAAAACAGATTCCTCTACACCGGGCCGCGGATAAACCGTGTTGAGCTCGACGACGCGTTCTTCCGGCTCGCCGTGAACAATGGCATTTCAGTAGCCGAAAAGACGGCGGTGATATCGCACGACGCCGACGCACACACCGTGACGTTTTCGGGCGGCGTGACCGTATCATACAAACATATCGTATTCGCCGACGGCACGCTCGGCTTCGGGAGCAGATATCAGGACCGTCGCCGCCGCAACATCGCGATGCAGCTGATATTTCCGACAAACCGCGAAAACGGCATAAACATAATCTTTGGCGCCTCTCCGAAGGGCTATGGCTGGCAGAGCACGTACAACGGCCTGTGCAATATAGGGCTGACCGATTACTACGATAAAAACAGGGATTACCGGGCGCTGTTTGAAGGATACATGAAGTCGCTCGGGATCGAGACCGACGTCTCCGGACTTTACGCGGCGTTCACTCCGGCGAGCGTCGGCAAGCCCGTGATCGGCGACGTTTACTTCGTCGGCGACGCGCTCGGCGCGTGCGATCCGCTGACGCTTTCCGGTCTGCGCTACGGTGTCGGCAGCGGCAAGGCGGCCGCCCAAGCGATCGCGGCGTCGGACCCGAAGATTCTATACCGTTACGCCGCCGCCATGCGCTTCAAGTTCGCGATCTCGTCGGCTTTGATGCGGGTCTTCTATCTGCGTCCGGTACAGTTCCTCGTCTTCAACGTCGGCTGTACGGTGCTCCGCCCGTTCGTTACGTTCGCGTTCAACAGGTTTTTGTGCCGCAAATAGCATTTTGGAAAAACCTCTTGCATTTTCGTCTTCTTTGTGATATAATGAGACATCTTTTTAACAGGAGTTTTTTATGAGCAAAGAAGGCAAGCAGAAACCCAGCCTGCAGCAGAAGCTTGAAAAGCGCAAATTCAGGATACCGAGCCGCACGGTGACCGGGCTTTACAACGCCATCGGTTCGACCGTGCTTTTACCGAAATACGCGCCTCATTTTTCATCCGAAGTTGACATAAACGACCGCGAGGGAGCCTGCTTTCTCGTCTGGAACCATCTTTCGCGCCTCGACCATCTTTACACGATGAAGCTCGTGTATCCGGGCAGATACAACATGGTCGCCGGATACAGCGAATTTTTCAGATCGCACCTTCATACGGTATTCAGACTCAACTGCATACTGCCGAAAAAGGTCTACACGCAGGACCGCCTCGGCATCAAAGCGATAAACTCGATCATCAAACAGGGCGGTATCGTAACGTTTTCGCCCGAGGGCATGAGCTCGATCTACGGCACGAACCAGCCCGTGGTCCCCGGCTCCGGCCATTTCCTGAAGCACTACGGCATCCCGGTTTACTGCGTGCGCATGCGCGGACAGTATCTGACGAGCACGAAGCACTATCTTGAAGAGCGCAAGGGGCGCACGGAAGCGCATCTGTTCCTGCTCTTCACGCCCGAACAGCTCAAAAGCATGACCGACGAGGAAGTCGAGGACGCGTTAAACGAAGAATTCCGCCACGACGAATTCGAGTGGACGTACGAGCGCGGCATCAAATGGGAGATGCACGGGCGCAGCTGCGAGCATCTCGACGAGATCTGCTACCGCTGCCCGAAATGCGGAGCGGAGCTTTCAATGGAAGCCGAAGGCGACAGCATAAGATGCAAGGTCTGCTCCAACGGCGCCATGATGAACGACAAATATGAATTCATCCCGTTCAACGGCTCCTGCGTCATACCGCGCTCGCCCTCTCAGTGGGTGCTCGACGAGCGCGCCGCTGTGATAAAGCAGATAAGAGAAGATCCGGAATTCTCTTTCTCCGAGCACGTCACGCTCGGATATCTGCCGCCCGACAAATACGTGAACAAGATGAAGACGAGCGAGCCGTGCGGCGACGGCGTCTTCACGATTGACCATAAAGGGCTGCGCTTCGAGGGTACGAAGAACGGCGAACCGTTCTCGTTCGAGCTCGGATATTCCACGATCTACTCGCTCGCCATTATGACGAGCACGGCGAGATTCTCGCTGTATATAAACGGCGCGTTCTACGAATTCACGCCCGACCGCCGCAGCGTCGGCAAGATGCTGCTGCTGACCGAGGAGATGCACCGGTATCACTACAACTCCTGGCGCAACTTCAAATGGTACGACTATCTGTACGAGGGCGTACGGCTCGGCATCGACCGTGAACAATAAAAGTAAAAGACCGGCTGATAAGCATCGTCAGCCGGTCTTTTCTGCGGCGCATAAGCCGCTTTTTTTATTCTTTGTCGCCGCCTTCGGGTTTATCGGCTTCGTCTTTTATGACGATGTCGTCCTCGACCTCTTTTCCGGCGTTCTCGTCTATACCGAGCGTTTTGGACACTTTCTGCTTAGCCTTGCGGAAACGCAGGAAAAGCCACGATCCTATACCGACGGCTACGCCCGCGATCAGCGGGATGGCGTATGAAAACGCGCTTATATCGATATATAACAGCATTACTTGTTCTCCTTCCTTTGCTTTTGCATCTCGGATAATCTTCTGAGTATATATCTGACGCCCTCGGCTCCGTTCGTGTTGTAGGAGTAGAGGTGGCAGAGCTTCAGTTCGTTTATTTTGTCGTGATATTCGGCGCTGTGCGCTATCAGATCGTCCGCGGCGGCCTTCACGCCGTCTTCAAGCTCCGACTTTTCGAGCGCGTGACCGATCTGCGGACGCAGATAAATCTCGGCCGGCGTCTCCCCGATCTCCTGCCAGTCGGGGTTTTCGACCTTCATCTTCGTGTTCACGAAGAGCACCGGCTTTTTGGTGGCGAACGCGAATTCATACGCGATGCCGGACCAGTCCGTGATCAGCAGGTCGGACGAGTAAATAGATTTGTTTACCGTGAAATCGAGCTCGAAGCTGAGTTTTTCCTCCGGCACGTCCTTATACTTCTCCACGAGCGCGTTAAGTTTTTCCTTGTAGCGCTTGCTGTATTCGGGATGCGGTCTGACCGTCACGTGATATTCGTCGCATATCAGGCGCGATATCAGGGTGTCGACGCAGCTGTCGAGCAGGTTGTCCTCCTGCCATGACGGCGCGATCAGTATCTCTTTTCTGCCGCCGCTCTGCTGAGGCTTCGACTCGTACGCCGCCTCGAGCTTCTCCGCGAGCGGATAACCGAATTTCACGATCGTCTTCTCCGGCAGGTTGTACCGTTTCTCGGTCGCCCTGACCTCGCGCTCCACGTGCGGTCCGGTCGCGAATATCGTGTCGAAATAATCGAGCGAGCCCTTGCGGAAGCCCATGTGTACGCTCATCATGTCGTGAGGCACGAAGATATATTCCGTGTCGCGGCGGACAAGCGAGCGTTTGATATAATAATTCTGCAGATCCGGCGTCGTCATTATCACCATATCCGCGTCCATCCTCATCATCACGGTGATGAGTTTTTTGATGCTCACGTAATACGGCTTGATCCTCGGCTCCGTCTCGGCTTTTTTGAATATCGCGTCGTCGGGGTCGTTCGTGATGTAGTGCACCACGAGGTTCGAGCCGGACAGCAGTCCGTCGATCAGCGCCTCATAATACTTATAGAAGCCGCTGCGCTCGCTCCAGATGACGACGTGCTTGTTCACGATCTTGAAAAAGCGCTTGCAGTCGGCTTTTTCGCGTTTGCGGTGTTCTCTGTAATCGGCGTCCTTTTTGTTTTCCGCCCCGACCGCTTCGATCTTACGCAGCTCTTCTCTGCTTTTTTCAAGCTGTTCGTAGTCGACGTGCTTCTTCGGGTTGATCGCGGCGTTGAGCAGCAGCTGCTGTATCACCGCGAATATGTTGCCGGCGACCCAGTAAAGCGCGACGCCGGTATAAACGAAGAAGCCGAGGTACAGCGACAGTCCGACGGACAGCGCCGTCATGCCGTATTTGTTCAGTTTGCTCTGCTCCATCTGCAGTACGTTCGCTTTGTTCTGAACGTAGCAGAGCAGATAAGCGGACGCCGCGGCGACGAACGGGACGAGCGTGTACCAGCCCCAGACCTGGGACGCGACGTTGTCGAGCCTTATACCGATAAAATCGAGATCGAACGTCTTTATGAGGTTCATCGCCTCGACGACATCGACTCTGTCCGATATCGTCATCGGGATCGTTCCGTCCTGAACGGCGCGGATTATCGCGAGCTGATCCGCCCGGTAATCAAGGTTCATATTATTGAAGCCGGCGAACAGCTTCAGGACGTCGTCGCTTATATGGAAAATATGGGTGAGCGGTTCTTTTATGATATACAGCACCGCGAACAGCAGGATTATCTGCAGCGCGAGCGGTATGATATTGATCAGCGGATTGTACTTTTCGCGCTTGTGGAGCTTGTTTTCCTCTTCAAGTATGCGGTCCTTGTCGCCGTAGTACCTGACCTTCAGGAAGTTTATCTCCGGCTGCATCCTGACCATCTTGATCGAATTCTTGTGAACCCAGACGGAGAGCGGCAGAAGCAGCAGTTTCGTTACGAGTGTGAACAGGATTATCGCGAAGCCGTAGTTGTGTACGAGCTCCCAGCACCATTTCATCAGATACCCGAACGGGTAGCAAATATAATCCATTATCCGCCCCTTATCTGTAGAACGATCCGGGGAGTTTAGTGCGGGAATCGATGCTCCAGTTCTTGAAGTCGGTGCCCGTGCCCGTGACCTTGAACGTTACTATTTCGTTGTATTTGTTTCCGGAAAGCTGGAATTTATGATATCTGACCGTGTTCTCGCCCTCCGGCACCTCGAAATACGAGCGTCCGTAGTCGTGACCGGTGCTTATGCCCGCGGATTTTACGAGCGTCGGGATCAGGTTCGCCTGGCTTACCTGAGCGTTAGAATACTTCAGCTCGCCTCTGTCGCCGGCACCTTTGACGAACAGCGCCGTGAGTCTCGGCTCGCCCGGTACCGCCTCGTCGTCTCTGGCTCTCGGATGGTCGCCGGTGATGACTATCGTCGCGTCGTCGTATACGTCGAGCTGTTTCATCTGGTCAAGATAATAGTTTATCATCTTGAAGCAGCCTTTGAGCTGTTCTTTGGAGTTGGCGTCCTTGGTGCGTTTTGCGTTGCTGTCCATGTTGTACGGCGAATGACAGCCGTTGAGATGGATGAATATATAGGAGTTGCCGTCTACGTCGAAGCTGAGTCCGTTTTCAAGTATCTGACCGCAGACAGCCGGGTCGTCTATCTCGTAAAGCGGCGCGGTGCCGTTGAGCTTGACGATGCCGTTAAACGACGCCGTCGAGATGTTGATGTCCTCTTTCAAAAACGTCGGCAGGTATCTGTAAGCGGACAGCGAAATGAGGTTGTCCACGAGCGCCTTGGTGCTCGAGATCCTGTATCCGCTCGAGATCGAGATGTTGTCGGCGACGCCTACGAGCGGCGTGCCCTCTCTGTAGCAGTAATAGCTCTGGGTATAGATCTTTATCTGATATCCGTTGGCGCGAAGATCGTGAAGGAAGTTCGAACCCTGATAGGCGTTATGGAAGTATTCCGACGAGGTCTGCGCCGTCCAGTCTATGTCGACGCCGGTGATCATCGTCGTGACGCCGGGATACGTGCGGGAATATAGCGAGACGTTGTCTCCGAAATACGTGAAGCCGTCAAGGCTGTCGAAGAATCCGGGATCGGATTTCACGAGGCTCTGATAATAGCTTACGTCGAATCTGTCTATCAGGAATATGACGATGTTCTTGCCGGTAGAGACCTGATCGAGTCCCTGCTTCGTCAGATACGCTTTGGACGGATCCGTCTTGCCGGGATCTTCGGTCACCGGCGCGGTGGTCTCGGGCGCGGTGGTCTCGGGAGCGGTCGTCTCCGGCTCCGTCGTCTCCGGCTCCGTGGTGACAGGCTCCGTAGTCTCCGGTTCCGTCGTCTCCGGTTCCGTCGTCTCCGGCTCGGTCGTATCGGGCGAGTCCGTCGTGCCGGGCGTCTCGAGTCCCGAGATCGTCTCCGGATCAGTCGTTTCGGCGGTGACGTCGTCCGTGTCGGCTTCCGTATCCGTTATCTCGGGATTGCCGGTAGCCGGGTCGCGGGTGATATCGCCGATATTTGTGACGCAGCCCGTGATCTGCATGACGAGCAGCATAATCATCGCGATTATGAATATACGTCTGAATACGTTCTTCCTTTGCATAACGAAAGCTCCTGCAACGATAATAATGCCTGCGACTATCCAGATTATCGCATCGAAAACGGCAAATCCGACGTTCAGCTTACTGCTCGTGTCGCCGCCGAGCGATCCGCTGCCGTTCAGCAGCAGCGCCTGGACGTAGCCCATGACGGAGATCCACGCTGACACGCCGAACACGGCGTTTGACGCCGGCTCGGGCAGAAACATGATCAGAACGCCTATGACGAGCGATACGGCAAGCGCTATCAGCAGTATATATATGCCGAAATCGCCGACGGCGAACTTGAATTCGTCTCTGTTCCCGGCGAACATCTCGAGGATGCCGAAGAAGAAAAACATGAATGACGGCGTCACCGCGCCGAGCAGGGCAAACGGCAGACGCTGTTTAAAGGTCTTTTTATTGAATATTTTTTTGAGTGCTTCGTTCATTTTATACCTGACGTGTCACAGTTGCGCCGCTGCAGTACGGCTTCGGATAATAAGTCGCGGCGGAGTGCGTCCATGTCACTTTTTTTCTCGTATTTTTTCTTTTTTTATCGTTTTTATGCGCGCAAAAAACGCCCGCGCCATAATTGCGCTTTGTAATTATACTACATAAATTGGTATAAGTCAAGTCTTTTCGGTATATTTTTCGCAACCGCGATTTTTACGGCGCAAAAAAACGGCGCCGCCGGAATAATGGCGACCCGCGTTTCATAACGTTTACCATGAATACAGCCGAATTTATAGATACGTACGCGGCGTCGCCGGTACTGCTCACTTTTCTGACGGTATGCGGGACGTATTTTGCCGTGCGGTGCAGACCGTTTCTGCCGAAAAGAAGCAAATCCGACGTGACGGGGGTGACCGGCGGCGGCATCTCCGCCGCCTCGTCGCTATCGGTCGCGCTCGCGGGGACGCTCGGCGTCGGAAACATAACCGGAGTCGCAGCGGCGATCTCGCTCGGCGGCGCCGGGGCGGTGTTCTGGATGATGGTCTCGGCTCTGCTCGGCGCGCCGCTGAAATACTGCGAAGCGTACCTGTCCGTAAAGCACAGAAGACGCGGCGGGATCGGCGGATCGCCTTATTACACGGCGGATATATGCGGCAGGCGCGCGGGCGTTCTCGTCGCGGTCCTGTGCCTTCTGACCTCGTTTTTCTCAGGTCCTTTCATACAGTGCAGCGCCGCGTCGTCGGCGCTTTACGTGAGTCTCGGCGTGCCGAAGCCCGTCACCGGCGTCGTGTTCGCCGTAATCTGTCTTCTCGTCGTCCGCGGCGGGATGAAGCGCGTTTCGGATCTTTTGTCGGCGGCGATGCCGGTCTTCTGCGCCGTTTTTGCCGCGATCTCGGTCATTGCGATCTGCATGAGGATAAACGAAGTCCCCGCCGTGATCTGCCGCATTTTTACCGGCGCGTTCGGGCTGCGGCAGGCGGCGGGCGGATTTTCCGGCGCGCTGATCGCCTCCGCCGTGCGGTCCGGGCTGTCGAAGGGCGTTTTCTCGCACGAGGCGGGATGCGGCACCTCGTCTTTCTCGCACGCCGCCTCGTCGGTCACCGACCCGAGAACGCAGGGGATGATCGGCGTCGCCGAGGTGTTCGCGGACACCGTGTTTTTCGGCGGCCTTACGGCGCTGACGGTGCTTCTTGCGCCGGGAGCGGACGCGGCGGAGGGCACGGCTTCGGCGATATACGCATACGGTTATTTTTTCGGGCCGGCGGCGGGACATATACTGACGGCTCTGACTGTCTTCTTCGCGTTCGCGTCCGTGCTGTGCTGGGCGTATTACGGCACGTGCGCCGCCGGGTTCATCAGCCCGAAGCTGACTTCGCGCTACCGCACCGCGTACTGCGTATCCGTCGCCGCGGGCGCCGTGATCGCGCCGTCTCTGATCTGGACTCTGTCCGATCTGACGTGCACGGCGATGCTCGCCGTCAACTGCACGGTCATGATGATCGCACGCAAGACCGTAAAATAAAAAAGCGGCGAAACGGAGAGACAACATAAAGAAGAAACAAACCCACTTTGACATCTTTCGATTTGAGAAAGTGTCATAGTGGGTTATTTTCTTTCAGCTTGTTCTAACCGCTCTGATATTAAGAATGATTTTGAAAACAGCTAAATTGCTCGCAGTCGCTCGCAGCTAAATTATCTCACTGCGTTCGATAGCTAAATTGTCCCATAGGGACAGCTAAATTAAATTCGCCTTTTTCAGCTCGGCAAAGCCGAATTTAGC
>JAFZRM010000203.1 GCA_017619885.1 Clostridia bacterium
GGGCGACTTCATTGAAAAAACCTCGTCTTTCGACGAGGTTTTTTCTGGCTGGGATAGCTGGATTCGAACCAGCGGAGTGCAAGAGTCAAAGTCTTGTGCCTTAACCGACTTGGCTATATCCCATCGCAGGGCTATATTCTATCACAAAACCAGCCGGTTGTCAAGGCGTTAGATCATTTTTTTACAAGTACTGTTTCATGTCGTTTATCGCGTTGAGCTGGAACTGCATCATGTCGGCGGCGAGCGCAGCGGTCTGCTCGGATACGCCGGGGTTGTCGGCGAGCTGTTTTTTCAGCTCCGCCACGCCCATGACGTAGCCGTTTATCATCATCTGCGCCGTCTTGCTGTCAGACGGATCCATCATCTGCTCGACCGCCATGCCGATCTCCGCCGGCAGTTTTGCGAAAAAGCCCGCGTCCTCCGGCGCCTTGCCCTGCCCGGCGAGAAGACCGGCGGCGCGCGCCGCAAAGCCCTGATACTGCTTCAGATGCTCGCCCATCAGCTGCCTCAGATCTTCGTTTTCCGTGTCCTTCATCAGCTTCGACGTCGATTCCACGCCCATCTTGCAGTTCTTGTAGATGTCCTTCAGCATTTCGGCGTCAGCCGAATTCTGTTTTTTATCCATAATGATCCTCCGAAAAAAAATAATACCTGCGTTAGCACAGGTATTATTGACGTAAGATCACGGATTATTCGCCAGATATTCGACGTATTCCTCAAGACACATGCCCATATCGTATATTCGCTTGGCGTGATATCTGCCGACGTAGCGGAGATGCCACGGCTCGTAAACGTACGTCGTTATCTCCTCTTTGTCCTGCGGATAACGCAGGATAAAGCCGAATTTCCAGCAGTTTTCGGCAAGCCACTCTGCCTCGTACGTGCCGGCAAAGTTCGAGAGCGTGTGGTCGTAATCGAGCACGTCGACGGCAAGACCGGACTGATGCTCGCTCTCTCCCGGGTACGCCGTGTCGGACCGCGTCTTAGCGATCGCCTCCTCCTCGGTCATGCCATCTTCCATATATCCTTTGACTTCGTTGTCGAAGATGTATTTCTGCGTGTTGTACGGGCGGTACGCGCTGACCGAAGTCATCTTTTTGCAGCCGTTCGCGCGCGATTCTTTCAGAAACGCCTCGAGCGCTTTCGCGGCGTACAGCCGCAGCTGATCCTTCCTGTCGCCTCTTCTGTCGGCGAGCAGCGTCAGATCCGACGGCTTGTAGTCGCTGCCGAGAGGGTGGTCCGGGTTGACGAGAAGCAGATACGCGTCCCGGTCCTCCGGGTCCATATACTTTTCGTATTCGGAAAGATCTTCCTTGAAGCCGAGCTCGTTTTCATACGGCGCGGTCTCGGGCGCCGTCGTTTCCGGGACCGTGGTCTCCGGGGCCGTGGTCTCGGGGACCGTCGTTTCAGGCGCGGTCGTCTCCGGGACCGTAGTTTCCGGTTCGGTCGTTTCGGGTTCCGTAGTTTCCGGCATTGTAGTTTCGGGCTCGGTAGTTTCGGGCTCGGTAGTTTCGGGTTCCGTAGTTTCGGGTTCCGTAGTTTCGGGCTCCGTCGTCTCCGGTACGGTCGTCCCGGGGGCCGTCGTCTCAGGCTCTGTGTCCTGCAGTGCGGGTGAAGTGCACGACGCCATGATAAGCGCGCACAGCACGGCGGCGGTCAATGCGATAAAAATCCTTTTCAAATCGATCTCCCGGTCAGTTGTTCGCCAGATATTCGATATATTCTTCAAGGCACATGCCCATCTCGTATATGCGCTTCGCGTGATATCTGCCGACGTAGCGGAAGTGCCACGGCTCGTAAACGTACGTCGTTATTTCTTCCTGGTCGGGCAGATAGCGCAGGATGAAGCCGAATTTCCAGGCGTTTTCAGCAAGCCATTTCGCCTCGTAAGTGTCGGCGAAAGCCGGCTGCGCCGAGCTCAGGTTGTGCATGTCGACGGCAAGCCCCGTCTGATGCTCGCTCTCGCCCGGGAACGCCGTGTCCTTGCGCTCGATCGCGATCGCCTCTTCCTCGGAATATCCCTTTTCCATCAGCTTTTTGACGTCGCCGTCGAATATCTCTTTCTGCGAATCGTAACTTCTGTAAGCGCTCGTCACGGTCACGTTCTTGCAGCCGTTAGCGCGCGCTTCCTTCAGGAACGCCTCGAGCGATTTGGCGGCGTAGAGCCGCATATATCTCTTGCTCCTGTCGGGTCTCGTGTCGACGAGCGGCTCGAGATCCGTCGGCTTGTAGTCCTTGCCGACGGGATTGGACGGATTGACGAGTATCAGATACGCGTCGCGGTCCTCGGGATTCATGTATTTTTCATAAGACGACAGATCGACCGTGAAATCCGGGATGTCCGGGTCTTTTTCCGGCGCCGTCGTCGGCTCCGGAGTCGTCTGCGCGGTCGTGGTCTGCTCGTCCGTGACGTGCGCGGTCTGCTCCTGCGTGACCGTGTCGGGCTCGTCGGTCTGCGTGCCGGGCGTCTCGTCCGTCGAGATCGGCGGGAGCGTTTCCGGATCGGGCTGCGTCAGATCCGTCGGCGCGGTTATGACCGTATGCGTCGTCGTGAACGGCTCCTCCGGCTCACAGCCGCAGAGCAGCGCCGAGCAGAGCAATACCGCGGCGAGCACGGCCGATACTGATTTTATTCTAAGATCCATTGCTGATACCTCTCTTTTCATCAATTTTACACGGATACGGACTTCAAATCAAGTGAAATGGTGTGCATTTTTTTAAATAATCTATTTACAAAACCGTGCGGATAGTGTATAATGGACGTGTCGGATCCGGTCGCCGCGCGGCGAAAACGGTCCGGAAACAGCAGGTTTTGCGATTTCGGTGGATGATATGAAAAAAAGAGTACTGATACTGTCCGGCGCTTACATGTGCTTCGACGCTTATATGCAGGCCCTGCCCGGCGGCACGAACGAGGCGAGGGGGGACGGCTATAAATACGTTCCCGGCGGGACCGGGATAGTCGCCGCGCTGACTTTCCGCGCGCTCGGGCTCGACGGCATTTTCTGCTCCGCCGTCGGCTCGGACCGCCACGGCAGAGAGCTTACCGGCTTTCTCGAGGACGCCGGCGTCGACCGCAGGTTCGTCAAGCGGGTGCAGAAAAAGGAGACCGGACTTTACATGACGATCCACGAGCAGAGCAGAGCCGGCAGGATCATAAGGTTCCCCGGCGCCAACGAAGCTCTGACGGCGGAGGATATAAAGGCGGCGTTCATGGTGTATCCCGACGCCGTGTACATACAGAACGATCTGCCGGACGGGCTCGCCGCATACGCCGCGAACGTCGCGGCAAACAAAGGCGTGCCGGTGTTCTGGCATCCGTGCGGACCGGCAAAGCGGTCCGAGCCGCCGATCGGCGTGCGGCTCGAGGCGGCGGTCTTCGAGGCGTCCGAGGTCGGATCGTACTGCGGCGTCGAGCCTACGGAATACGAAAAATTCCTGCCGGCGGCGATGGCGCTCGCCTCGCGCATCAGCGCGAAGCACTATATAATCCGCATCCCGGACCGCGGCGCGTTCATCTACGACGGACTGCACAGCGAGATGGCGGCGGAATATCCTTCAACGTATCTCGACGAAAACTACGCCCCCGCCGTGTACGGCGCGGCGTTTTGCGCGGCGTATATAAAGACAGACGGCAACGCGAGAAAAGCCGCCAAATGCGCCGCCGCGGCGTACGCCTATTCATCCTCGAACGAGGGCGGCGTCGGCTCCGTGCCGTCCGCCGACGATCTGATAAAATTTTTGAAAAAAGACGGCTGAGATGGATAACCGGATGAAAAAGATCATAAAAGTGTTGTGCGCGCTGCTCGCGCTGCTTCTGATACCGGTCCCCGCCGTGTCGGCGGAGGACGGCTACGCGGAGTCGCTCGTACAAAAAGGCTTCCCGCAAGACTACGCGGAGAAGCTGTCGCAGCTGCATAAAAAGCATCCGTCCTGGGAGTTCGAGCCGATAAACATAACCGAAATGTCGGGCGGCAAATACACGTGGGATTACGTGCTTTACATGGAGACCGAGGACAATCCGAAGCGGAGCCTCGTGCCGAACGGAGATCAGTATATCGTCCTGCGCGACATGTCGAATTACGAGCAGTACGATTCCGGCTGGTGGAAGGCGTCGCGCGCCGCGGTCGAATACATGATGGACCCGCGCAATTTCATGGACGAACAGCAGATTTTCCAGTTCTACGATCTCGCCTGGAACGACACTGTGACGCTCGACATGGTGAAAGCCGCCGTCAAAGGCACGTTCATGGCGAACGCCAAGCTCGACGGCGAGTATTCGGATACGACTTACGCCGAATACTTTTACGAGATCGGCAAAGAGCTCGGAGCGAGCCCGGTATATCTCGCGGCGAGAGTCAGGGCGGAGCAGGGCACCGCGGGAACGAGCTCGCTGATAAACGGCAAATGCGGCGACAAGCTCTGGTATTATTATTCGAACAAAGTCACCGGCTCCGAAAACGGTCACCTGATAAAAGCCCCGACCTCGGGCTATACCGAAGCGCAGCTCAAATCGTATAACGGACTGTATAACTACTTCAACATCGGAGCCGCCGGTACCGGATATTTCGCGATCTATCTCGGCGGTATGAACGAGGCGAAAAACGGTACGCCGGAAAAAGCCGCGGAATGGGGCGGCGCGTCGTGGAACACGCGCTGGAAGGCGCTTTACGGCGGGGCGTACCGCGCCACGGACACGTATATAAAAGACTATCAGAACACGCCGTATTTTCAGAAATTCAACGTCGATCCGAGATCTTCGCGCAATTTCTGGGGCCAGTATATGCAGAGCATCCACGGCTCGACCGGCGTGGCGACTACGTTTTACAATTCCTTCAAGGAAAACGCCATGCTCGATCTGCCGTATACGTTCCTTATCCCCGTGTTCGACGGAATGCCGGAGTCGTGTCCGTATCCCGACGGCTCGGAATTCCAGGACACTAAATATCTGACAAAGAACACCGTGGACTCGTACGTTACGGTCGATCTGTCAGCGCTTGACGGCGTGAAGAAGAGATATTCGAAAGCAAAGGTCAGCTGGCGCGTGTTCGCCGGCGGCACCGGCGACTGTCTCGGGCTCGGCGACGTCGATCTGTCAGTTTATTCCGGCGTATGTATCGAATACTCCGTCGCGGAGAATTTCGACCGCGACGCCTGCGGAGTCGCCTCGTTCATCGGGCTCGTATCAGACGGGTCGGCGCCGTACGGCGGAGAGGGGAGCGAGCCGGATTATTCCGCGGATATCGCGCACAAGCGCATAAACGACGGCAAAAACGGCTATCTGCACCGCGTCTCGACTTATATCGACCTGTCGGACGTCGCGTACAGCGGACCGGTGTTCCTGTGCGCGTACACGCAGAAAAACCAGACGTATCTGATACACAATATCGCCTTCGTCACCGACAAAGGATACGAGGCGCCCGCGCCCGTCACCGCGTCAGTTACGGAAACGGAGCCGCCGACGGAGCCCGATACGACGGCGGAGCCGGAGACGGACGGCACGGAGCCGGATACGACGGCGGCGCCGGAGCCGGAGATCGAAGAAGAGGGCTTCAGGCCGTTATACGCGGTCATCATCGCGGTATGCTCGGCGGTCATCGCCGGCGGTATTGCCGCAGTTATAGTAATGAAAGTACCGAAAAAGGAGAAAAAGACCGATGAAGAGAAGTGATTACATCAACTGGGACGAGTATTTCATGTCAGTTGCGGTGCTCGCCGCGATGCGCAGCAAGGACCCGAACACACAGGTCGGCGCCTGCATAGTCGGCGAGGACAAGAGGATAATATCGACGGGCTACAACGGATTCCCGCGCGGCTGCTCCGACGACGATTTCCCGTGGGACCGCGAGGGCGAGGAGACGAAATATCCGTTCGTCGTCCACGCAGAACTGAACGCCATACTCAACGCCGGCGGCAGGAACGTCAACGGCGCGACCCTCTACGTCGGACTGTTTCCGTGCAACGAGTGCGCGAAGGCGATAATCCAGGCGGGGATAAAAGAGGTCGTGTATCTGTCGGACAAATATAACGGCATCCCGTCCAATCTCGCGTCAAAGCGCATGCTCGCGTCGGCGAAGGTCGCGATCCGCAAATTCGAGCCGGAGCTCGACAGCATAGAGATAAGATTCAGATGATGCGCCGCCGCGGCGCGGAGGTATCCGTATGGTAAATATCGTTATCAGAAAGCGCACGCCGCTCCCTTGCGGCGAGGTCATGTCGGTCGCCGCGGAGGATGAGGCGGGGAAGGTGCTTTCGACCGGGATATTCACTCTGACCCAAACCGCTTTTTCGGGCGGCACGGTGAAGACGATGACGGTCGGCGGCATCGGTACGCCGCCGGAGTACAGACGGCGCGGCAACGTCAGGGCGATGCTCACGCGCATGCACGAGGTCGGGCGCGACGAAGGCGCCGCCGTCGCGCTGCTGCATCCGTTTTCATTCACGTATTACAACAAATTCGGCTACGAGAGGGTCGCGGATCATCTGATCGCGACGTTTCCGGCGTCAGCGCTCGATTTCGTCAGATACGACGGCGGATTCGTCCCGTATGACGAGAGCCGCCTGCCCGATATGCTGAAAATATATGAGGAATTCAGCCGCGGCAGAAACCTGCTTTTTCCGAGATACGACGGCAGTCATTACACCGGTGGTGGAAAGAACGCGTATATCTGTTATGAGAACGGAGAGCCGTCGGCATACGTCGTCTTCTCCGGCAGCAAGACGTACAGCGTCAACACGTATATAAACACGAAGCTGACCGTGCACGAGCTCGCGTACGTCAGCCCGTCCGCGCTGTCCCGCGTGTTCTCGTTTCTGCGGATGTTCGAGGGAGAATACGAGACGGTGCAGCTGTGCGACTGCTCGCTGTACCGCGAGGCAGACCTGATGCTGCGGCATTATGCGGACACCGAATATAAACTGATACCGGACATCGCCGCGCGTGTGCTCGACACGGAAAAACTTCTTGACGCGCACACGTATCCGCAGAACGACGGTACGTTCACCGTCCGCGTGGAAGACGGTATGGACAGCATCGCCGGACTGTTTTGCGTATCGTACGGCAAAGACGGACACGAGGTCAGGCGGCTCACGGACGGAGACGCCGATCTGACCGTTACCGCAGGCGCTTTGACGCGCATAATATACGGCGCCCCGGCTTGCGATACGCGCGGGCTGTCGTATCTGCCCGGCGTCACGGTGCACAAAGACTGCGCGGACCTTATCCGCGCGTTCCCCGACAGACCGCTCGGCGTGTTCGAACATTTCTGAGATACCGCGTAAAAATCTGTTATTCAAAGATTTTTGATAACGACACATTTGACACTATAAACTGCCTCCCGTAACTATTGACAAAAACCGATTTTTGTGATAGAATACGTGTGGACATAAATATTCAAACGAAAGGATGATAAACAATGGGACTTATTAAAGCTCTCGCCGGCGCCATAGGCGGCACTCTCGCCGATCAGTGGAAGGAATTCTTCTACTGCGAATCCATACCCGAGGATACCCTTATGGTAAAGGGCGAAAAAATGATCACGGGACGTTCTTCGAACACGAAGGGCAATGACAACATAATCTCCAACGGTTCCGGTATAGCCGTTGCCGACGGTCAGTGCATGATCATAGTCGAGCAGGGCAAGGTCGTTGAATTCTGCGCCGAGCCCGGCCAGTTCACCTGGGACAGCTCGACGGAACCCAGCCTCTTCTCCGGCAACCTCGGCACGTCCATAATCGAGACGTTCAAGACGATGTGGAGACGTATCACTTACGGCGGCGACACCGGTAAGGATCAGCGCGTGTACTACTTCAACACGAAGGAGATCCCGAACAAGAAGTTCGGCACCGCCAACCCCGTACCGTTCAAGGTCGTCATCAACGAGCAGCTCGGATTCAAGCTCTCCGTCGACCTCAAGCTCAACGGCGTATACTCCTACAAGGTAGTCGACCCGCTGCTCCTGTACACCAGCTTCATGGGCAACGTATCGGACACCTTCAAGTGCGAACAGCTCGACAGCATGCTCAAGGCCGAGCTTATCCAGGCTCTGCAGCCCGCTCTGTCGGTCCTTTCCGCCAAGGGCGTTTCCTACGACCAGATACCCGGTCACACCATCGAGGTGCGCGACGCTCTGAACGACGTCCTCAAGAGCAACGACGCCTGGGGCAAACGCGGCGTTGAGGTATACTCCCTCAACTTCGGTGTACCGTCGATACCCGAGGATCAGAGAAAGAAGATAACCGAGTGGGAGGAAACTTCCATGACGCTCAACCCGAACGTAGGCGCGGCGCGTATGGTCGGCGGTCAGATCTCCGCCATGAACACCGCCGCGGGCAACGCGGGCGGCGCGATGAACGGCTTCATCGGCTACGGTATGGCGATGAACGCCGGCGGCATGAACGCCTCCAACCTCTACGCCATCGGTCAGCAGCAGCCCGTACAGCAGCAGCCCGCTCCGCAGCAGCCCGCTCCGCAGGCTCCCGCGGCTGACACCTGGACCTGCCCGAAGTGCGGATCAGTCGTATCCGGCAAATTCTGCCCCGAGTGCGGCGAAAAGAAGCCCGCTCCCGCGGAAAGCTGGACCTGCCCGAAATGCGGTGCCGTAAACACCGGCAAGTTCTGCCCCGAGTGCGGCGAGAAGAAACCCGCCGCGGCGCCGGCATCGTGGACCTGCCCGAAATGCGGCGTCGAGAACACCGGTAAATTCTGCTCCGACTGCGGAGAGAAGAGACCCGAATAAAATAAAAAGCAGTTAAAACGGCTGCTCATCCGGAATAGCCGGGTGAGCAGCCCGTATTTATATGGTTATGCAGAAGATCTTATCCTGGTTCAAAAACTATTGGTATTATTACAAGGTCAGAGTCCTGATCGCGGCTTTCCTGCTCGTCGTCGTGATCGTCTGCGTCGTCCAGTGCGCCTCGCTTGAAAAGTTCGACGTCTACCTGACGTACGCCGGCCCGGACAACATCTCGTCTCAGATAGACGACGTAAGAGCCGCCGTCCGCTCCGCGTACACGACGAAGGAGGAGAAGTCTGCCAAAGGCATCTCCGTGCGCGACATAGTCTGGGTGAACGACAGCATCGCCGCCGAATACGTAAGAGACGGCGTCTATTACGATCCGTCGGTCAACGCCGACAACGAAAAGCTGTTATACAACGAGGCGGCGTCCGGCAACTCGTTCATCTACATAATCGACAGACAGCAGTACGAGCGGCTTAAGGCGGACGGCGTTTTCGCGCCGCTGTCCGAGATTTTCGGCGTCGAGGTCCCGGACTGCGCGATCGACGATTACGGCATAGATTTCAAAAGCACGGGCTTTGCAAAGTATTTTGAAGTATTTCGTGAATGGAAAGGCGATCTCGTGCTCTGCCTGCGCTCCGGTACGCTGTCCGAAAGCCTTATCAACCGGCTGAGGGGCAGCGCCTCATACGAGCGCTCATACAAGCTCCACAAACAGATATTTATCGATATAGTCGGATTTGAGGTCGAATAATATGAAAAAATACGACGTTGCGGCATTTATATGGCCGTCATATACGGGACACGAGGTAAGGACGCGCGTTTTCTGGCCGGACGGCGAGGGCGAATGGCAGTCCGTGAGAAAAGCCACACCGAAATTCGAAGGGCACCTGCTCCCGCGCGTGCCGCTGCTCGGCTATAAAGACGAGGCGGAGCCGGAGACGATGGAGGAGCAGATCGAGCTCGCCTCCTCTCACGGCGTCAACGTCTTCATTTACGACTGGTACTGGTACGACCGCCGCCCGTTCCTCGAATGCTGTCTTAACGACGGCTTCCTTAAAGCGAAGAACCGCGAAAAAATGAAATTCTATCTCATGTGGGCGAACCACGACGCGGGCTACACCTGGGACAAGCGCATCTCCGACGGCCCCGACGTGCCGATCTGGCTCGGTTCGGTCGACAGAGTGCAGTTCGATATCGTGGCGGACCGCGTGATCGAACAATATTTCAGTCAGCCGAATTACTATAAGATAGACGGAAAACCCGCCTTCGCGGTATACGATATAGACAATCTGATAAACGGCCTCGGCGGTGTCGAGCAGACGAAGGCGGCGCTCGAGAGCTTCCGCGAAAAGACGGTCAAAGCCGGTCATGCGGGGCTTCATCTGCAGCTGATCCTCTGGGGCGAGCGCATGCACAACCTCACGGGCGTCGACGGCGAGCATCTGTACTCGTCGCAGATCGCGAAGATACTGGGATTCGACAGCACGACGAACTATCAGTACGTCCATTTCGTCGACATCGACCGCGATTACAGAGAGGTGCAGGCGGACGTTGAAAAATACTGGGAGAAATTCGCATCGCTCGGCGTGACGTACTATCCGCACGTTTCGCTCGGCTGGGACAACAACCCGAGATTCAACAGCTTCCGCCGCGGTATACTGAAAAACAACACGCCGGAAAACGTGGAAAGAGCGCTCGTCGCGGCGCGCGATTTCGCCGACGCGCACGGCGTGGATCTGATCACGATAAACAGCTGGAACGAATGGACGGAAATGAGCTATCTGCTACCGGACAACGTTTACGGTACCGGATATCTCGACGCGGTGAAGAAGGTGTTTTTACAGCAATGAAAAGGATGATCATTATATTTACGGCGCTGTGCGTGCTGCTTTGCGCGTGCACGGCGGAAGGCGGATCCGGCACGGAGCCTGATACGGCCGCCCCGGACGCGACGACCGCCGCGCAGACGGAGCCGGCGCCGACGGACGAGCAGAGCACGGCCGGCCCGGACGTGACCGCCGCGCCGCAGACGACGGATGAACCTCAGACCGAGCCGCGGCAGACCGATGCCGGGACAACGTCGGAAGAAGCGCAGACCACGGCGGAAGACACTGCCGCGGAGGACACGACCGCGGAGGACACGACCGCGGCGGAGCAGACGGGCTCGCCGCAGACGGAAGAGGATACTACGGCGCCTGATACGACGGTGACGGCGACGGAAAGCACCGCGCCGGAGTCGGAGGAGACGACGACCGATGCCGTCACGACGAAAGGCAGCGGCGAGATCTTTTTGCCCGAAGTGCCGTAAAAAAGAAAAAAAACCGTCCGGATCATCCGGACTGCAAGTAAAAAAAGAAAAAATCCGTCCGGATCATCCGGACGGATTTTTTCTTTCAATAAGTTCCGCGCTGAGCCGCCGCGATCCTGTCAAACGACGCGGCGTTGTTTTTCGTCTTCGCGAAGTTGATGATGAAGAATATCGCCGCCAGCGTGTTGAAGAATACGCAGAAGATCAGCATGCCGATCGAAGTGCAGCGCGTGCGGGCGATCGATACGTCCCTGTCGACCGTGCTCTGATAGTATTCCACTTTCTTTATCATGGCGAAGTTGATTATCGTCACGGGCAGAAGCACGATAAGACCTGAGATCAGGTAAGTGATACCCATCGCAATAAACATCTGACCGGGCGGGTCGGTGAAAGAATCCGAGCCGGTCGACGCTGCGCCTGCGGCAATAAATACTATCGACACGATAACAAACATTATCATGCTGATGAGTGCCGTTATGGCGCCGAATTTCCAGCCGAAATGTTCCAGTCCGAGGAACTTTTTGAAGGTGTTGAGAACGTTTTTGTCCTGTTCTGTCGTTTCAATATCGTTGTAATTCATATTCTGCCTCCTTTTTGCGCCGCCTCGATCTTGTCAAAGGTCGCGGCGTTGTTTTTCGTTTTCACGAAGTTTATGATTATGAATATCATCGCGATCTTGTTGAATATCGCGGCAAGAACTATCATTCCGACCGACGTGCAGCGCGTACGCGCGATCGAGACGTCTTTGTACATCGTGCCCTGATAATACTCGACCTTCTTCACGAGGGTGAAGTTGAGTATGCTCATCGGCAGGAACACGAGCAGGCCGTAAAGGATATAGACCACGCCGCCGAATACGAACGGCGCGCTTATGATATACGGCGAGTAATCATAATAATCATAATAGGACAGGTTTCCGACCAGGTCGCCGAAAATGTACGAGCCTGACAGCCCGGCGACTCCTCCGAGCACGAAATACAAGACGCCGCAGAGGACGAAGATTATCGAGCAGACGAGGAAAATTATCCCGGCGGCTTTCCAGGCGATGTGTTCGTATTTCAGAAATCTCGCCATGTTGGCAAGAGCGCTTTGCTCCGCGGTCTCGCCGGCGTAAGTCTGCGGCTGGGGCTGAGGCTGCGGCACGTTCTGCGCTGCGCCGCATCCGTCGCAGTAAGCGGATCCGTCGGAGATCGGTTTTCCGCAGTATATGCAGTTTTTCATTTCGTTATCTCCTTGCTCATTATCTCGGCGGCGGACGAGGCGATTATGTCAAGTCCCTGCTTCAGTTCTTCTTCGGTTATCACGAGCGGCGGAAGGATCTTGAGCACCGTGTCGTTTCTGCCGGAGCGCTCTATGATCAGACCGTTTTCGAAGCATTTCTTCGAGATCTTGCCGGCAAGCGCGCCGGACGGATCGAGCGCCGTGAAGTCTATGCCGTATATAAGTCCGCGTCCGCGGTATTCTATGCGTGCATCGAGCGGAAGTATCTTTTCTTCAACGTACTTAACCAGGAATTTTTCGAGCTGCTTCACGTGGTCGAGCAGACGATCGTTCTCGAGCACGTCGAGCGCCGCGTCGGCGGCGACGAACGCGAGCTGATTGCCGCGGAAAGTCCCGTTGTGCTCCGCGGGGCCCCAGATGTCGAGCTCGGGCCTCATCAGCAGCAGCGCCATCGGCAGGCCTATGCCGCCGATCGACTTTGAAAGCGTCACCATGTCCGGCACAATGCCGGCTTTCTCAAATGAGAAGAATTCGCCGGTCCTGCCGCAGCCGATCTGGATATCGTCGACGATGAGAAGGATCCCGTGCTTGTAGCACAGCTCGCGCAGACGGCGCAGCCATTCGACGTCGACCGGGATGATGCCGCCCTCGGCCTGAACGGTCTCGACGACTATCGCCGCGGGGACCTCGGAGCCGGAATGGTCGTCCTCTATCACGTTTTCGATATATCCTATCGTGTCGAAGCTCTTGTTGAAGCCGTAGGGGAACGGCATGAACGTCACGCCGAGCAGAGGAGTGCCGGAAGCGGCTCTCGGATAAGCGTGGCTCGTCGCGGCGAGCGAACCGAGCGACATCCCGTGGAACGCCCCCTGGAACGCGAAGATCGTCTGCCTGCCCTTGACCTTTCTCGCCAGCTTGAACGCGGATTCGACGGCGTTCGTGCCGGTCGGTGCGGGGAACATCACCTTGTAGTCGAGCCCTCTCGGCTTGAGGATCCTCTCCTGAAAGTCCGTAAGGAATTTACGCTTTGCGACGGTGCTCATGTCAAGCGCGTGCAGTATACCGCCGTGCTGCAGATATTCCGTCATCTTACCTATTATGTACGGGTTGTTGTGGCCGTAGTTCAGCGCGCCGGCGCCCGCGAAAAAGTCGAGATATTTGTTGCCGTTCTCGTCGTACATGAAGCAGCCCTCGGATCTGTCGAAGATCACCGGAAACGCTCTGCAGTACGATCTGACCTCGGATTCAGCCTGTTCGAAAATAGACATCACTTAACCATCCTGTTGAATTATTTCGTGCTTTTACACCGCTTATCAGTATATCACAGATCGGCGGATTTTGCAAGTCTTTTTTGCAAATATTGACGCGCGCGCCGCGATTTTTTGATCGAAATCGACCCGTCCCCAACGTCCGCGCGGATTTTTGTGATTTTTTGCCGAATCCGCTTGACAAACGTAAAAAAAAGTTATATAATTTGTATGCAATTTAAAATTGAAGGAGTATGCCTATGAAAAAGACCCTGTCAATTATCCTCAGCATAGTCATGATCTTATCCGTGTTCTGCTTCACCGCTTCGGCGGAAGGCGAACCGAAGACAGTGAAAGTTAATATGTCTCAACAAGGTTACGCAAACGCCGCAGACGTTACCACGATCAACGCCGGCGACGGTGTGACGCTGACATTCTCACAGGGGACAAATGATAAAAATGCTCCCAAGTATTATACTTCCGGAGAAGCTGTCAGAATGTATCCTAACAACGTACTTACTGTTTCATCTTCGTCTGATACGATCACCGGTATCGTCTTTTCTTATGTGGACGGTTACACGGGTGACACATTCGCTTCCAACGTTTCCACCGGCACTTATGAAAACGGCAAATGGGAAGGCGCGGCTTCTTCCGTCACTTTCACACATGCCACAACAACAAAAGATCAGGTGAGGATAACCGAGATCACAGTACTTCTCAACGGTGCAGTCTATGAACCTGATCCCGAGCCAGAAGCTGAATACACTACTCCCGAAGAGATCCTCGCGGCGGCTTACGAACTTGAAATCGGCGCAACGCTTTCCAACGGATACAGATACACACTGGAAGGTGTTATTAAAACTGTTGATTATGCGTATTCAAACGGAATAATTACAGTCACAATGGTCGTTGACGGTGTGACCGCTGAGAATAATACGATATATTGCTTCAAAATGATCAACGGCGCGGGCGTGACCGGAGTTGACAAGATCGGCGTAAACGATCATATCAAAGTTACGGGAGTTATCAAAAACTATGGTGGTAAGGTAGAGTTTGACCAAAACTGTACGCTTGACGAGTATAGGCTTGTCAGCTATAATACTCAGGAAGAAATCGTTAACGGTCTTTATTTGCTTGGCCCCGGTGCAACTCTCCCGAGAGGTCCGTACACGCTGACAGGTATAATCACAAGCGTTGATACAGAGTATAGCAATGAATATGGCAACGTAACCGTTACTATAGTCGTCGGAGATCTGACCGACAAACCGGTACAGTGCTTCCGTATGAAGAACGGAACCGGTGTTGACGGAGCAGATAAAGTTGGTGTAGGCGATACAATAACCGTAAAAGGACAACTGACAAACTATAACGGAGAAGACGGTTCTGTATACGAATTTAAGAGCGGATGCGAGCTTACGGCTTATGAAATAAATCCCAAGTTCATGCTCAAGCAGCTTTCGCTCGCCGGAGACATCGGTATGCACTTCTATATGGATCTGTCCATGCTGACCGAGGATGAGCGTGCTGATTCTTACATGGAATTCACAATAGGCCATAAGACCGCGACGGCGGAATTCGATCCAGAAAAACTCAACTCCACGGAAGAATATTACGGCTTTACCTGCCGCCTGAACGCGCTGCAGATCGGCGAGACAGTCGTCGCGACGTATCACTACGGTGAGGACAAGACCGTCTCGATCAGCTATTCAATTCAGGATTATATAAAGTATCTCGAGGAGCATAATGACGGTTCCGAAATATATAACGCAGCCGCACTGCTCACCGCCGCTATTTACAACTACGGATATTTCGCTCAGCAGTATCTGCACGAATGCAACAACGTAAAACTCGGTGAAGGCGGATACGCGGAGATAAGTGAAACCGTCGGCGGTCTTACCGGGAACGTCGCCGGCTTTGATATAAATCAATTCCAAATGGAAAAGTTTGAGGCTCCGGATACCGAAGGATGGAAATTCACGTACTGCCTGCTGCTTGATTCAAAGACGGCTGTGGAACTGTATATCACGCTGCCCGAGGGCGATACCGAAGACATAGGTTCTCACGGCGTAGGTGTTGATTTCGGAGATGATGATCCGATAAGTTTCGGCCCCGATGATTTTGAAGATCTCGGCGGCGGACGGTACAGACTGACGATATCCGATATTTCGGCGACGGAACTCGATAAAATGATCAGAGTCAAAGTTATGAGCTATGATTACAGAATCCTTTGCCCGCTGTCGTATGCGTACACAGTAATAAAAAACAATGAAGATTTGAGAAATAATGCGTATTATTGCATGTGGGCGCTCGTGAACCTGTATTATTTTGCGAACGAGTACAGTGAAGCTGCAAATCAGGACTGATCGATGGAGGTGAACGGAAATGACTGAAAAGAAACCTTACACGGAAGCGAAAACCGAAATAATACAGCTGCAGTTGTCCGTCATCACGGAAAACTCGGAGATCAGAATTCCCGAGATCGAGGACTGACGACTGATCATGAAAAAGCCGGAGAGTATCCTCTCCGGCTTTTTCTTTGCTTGTGCTCAGATCAGCGACGTTTCCACAAAGCAGTATTTTTCCGTGTACGGTCCTTCTCTGTAGTCAGTCCAGATACACGGCTCGTAGAAGAAGCTCGACGGCGCCACGGCGTAAAGCTCGCCGCCCTGATGATGATGCGGGCCGAGCAGATTGCGCAGGTTGTTTACGACCGTGAGCTCGATCACGTTCTCGCCCGGCTTCAGCCATTCCGTCACGTCGATCTCGTACGGCGTGAACATCAGCGTTTTGACGTCTACTCCGTTGATCTTTACGTGTATCGCGTTGACGCCGCGCTTGTCGAAGCGGATCACAGACGGTCGGCCGTCGGACACGACGGTCTTCTGCAGCGTCAACCTGCCCGAGAAGAACGGGAAACCCTGCAGATCGAGCCGGTGCAGCCCGACTTTTTCCGCCGGCTTGCCGATGACGAAGCCTCCGTCGAAGAAATACGCGTCGTGCGGCACGTTCTCGAACGTTCCGTTAAGCCCGACGGAGAAGTCGCCGACGAGGTAAAGTGCCTCGATCTCCGCGTCGTAGGTGAGTTTGTTCTTCTCGGATTCGAACACTTTGGCGTTCTTCATGTTCTCGTATACCTGCGGCGACTGCTCGAAATGAGTCTTAAGCACGATCCTGTTGTCGCCCTGAACGAACAGGCCGGATATATCGAGCAGACGGAACGCGTGATCGCGGAAGAAGCCGCGGTCGGTCTTGTCGACTTTTTTGCCGTTGACGGTTATGTCGAATATCTCCGGCGTCTCGCAGCCGAGCATCAGCTTCTCCGGCACGTACGTGGCGAACACCGAGAACTCGCATTCGACGTCGACCGGGCGTCCGAGCTCGTACGCCCTCTGCGCGACGTTGAGGATATATCCGTTCTCCTGCTGCAGAACCCCGTCGAAGCGGTACGTGCATTTGTCGAGCGTGAGGCTGTTCGGCGTCTTTTCCGTGATCTTCCAGTCGCCCGTCAGGTCGATCACGGTCTTTTCGGTCTTCGCCGGCTTCTCTTCCGCCGGCGTGCCGTCGTCTATCACGATGAGGCTCGACATCGGAGCGAAATCGTATTCGCCGTAAAACGGAATCAGCTCGCCCGTCTCCTGCTCGAGGATCTTTCCGCCGCAGTTGATGACGGCGTGCTGAGCCGAGGAGTGGGAGTTGACGAAATAGTGCATCGTAAAGCCGTCGAAGCGGCGCTTCGTGTACGTGATCTTTTCGTTGTCGGTTATCTCGTTTGCCGCGATCTCCTCGGGCGCGAGGATCAGACCGCCGTTTTCCTTGAATTCACAAAGCAGCTTTTCCGTGTTGCCGAACAGCACGGCGTGAGCCGGCACGACGATCTTTTTGTATCTCATTTGCCCGATAACGAGCTCTTTGCCCTCGACTCTGCCGTGGCGCTCGAGCATGATCTCGTCGCCCAGATGGAAATTAACGTGCTTGCGCTCGAGCTTGTCGATCGTTTTAAGCATCTCGTCGTTGTAGAACTGTATCTGCTGATAGTCGCGGCAGTTGAAGTTCACCCAGGCGGATGAAATGTTGTGGAGCACGAGCGTGTCGACGTCGAGTTTGCCCTCGCAGAGCAGCATGCCCGTGCGCGAGACGGCGTCGTTCCACTGCTTGTAGTATTCCCACCACGGCTGCTGATAGTGCATCGCCGGCGGATAATCGCGTTTTCTTATGCCGCGCAGGGAATAGCCCTCGAGATGCTGGCAGAGCAGGTTCACACCGCGCACCATCATCCATTCGTAGTTGCGTTTCAGCTCCTCGTGCGACACGTTGTGACCGCAGAGTGCGAAACTCTCGGTAAGTATCTGCTTTTTGCCGGTCTGAGCCGCCGCGGAAGCGAGCTGATGTATCGTCAGACATGGATAGATCGGACGGCAGAGCCAGTCCATGCCGGGTATGTCGAAATACTCGTAATGCGGCATGCACGCGCCGTTTGAGGTTATCTGCCAGTCGAGCCGCTCCTCGAGCACCATGTGTCCGGTGAACTTCAGGTTGTGATCGACGCACCAGTCGTGTATCTGCTTCATGAAATTCCGCGAGAACAGCATCGTCACGAGACGCCAGAAACGGAGCCTCGTCTGTTTGTAATCGTCCTCGTCGCAGAACAGCTCGTACAGATGCGGCAGAAGCGGCTCGCCGTACTCTTTTTCGTACTCGGCGGGCAGCGTCAGGCTCCACGGTATGCCGTTGCGGCTGATCTGCGGCTCGTCCGTGAAGAAGCCGTCGAAGGTACTCTTGTATCTGTCGTAATACGGTTCGTATATCACGCGTATGAATTCCGCTATGACGTCGTGATCGAGCGTGTCAACGTAAAACGGGTTCACGTCGAAATAGAATATGAAACGGCCGTCGCGGTATATCTCGTGCTCGGCCTCTTTTTTGTCCTCGAGCTTCGCCATGCGCAGATATTTCTGCTGATAGCGCAGTCCGAGCCCGTTGACCTTGCCGCCGCCGAAGCCGGACGGCCAGCCGTTTTCGTCGTACGCCCAGGCGTGCATGCCGCGCGCCGCCGCCTCGTCGACCGACGCGGTCACGTTGTCGAACCACTCGTCACCCATGTATTCCGTCTGCAGACCGCCGCGGGCGTGCATGAAGAAACCGCCGATGCCGACGTCGTCCATCAGCGCGATCTGCCGCCGGGTCTCGTTCGTGTCGAGCTTCTCGTTCCACGACCAGAACGGCACGGGACGGTATTTTTTATCGATACTCTTGAAATCCATACGTTTTATCTCCTGTTGTTTTTATTCCATTTTACCCGTTATCGACCCAAATGTCAAGACAAATCTCGGCCGTAATAAAAAATTAAATCATTATTTTAAAAATGCGCGAAACTTTTATGCCCCCGCACGCGTCTATATATATGACGCGCGCGTATTGACAAAACCGGGCGCGTATGATATACTGGACTCATAAAATAACCGACAGAGGAAACGTTTATGACGATATTTCACTTTGCCCTGACGTCGTCGGAGCAGACGCGCCGCACGCTATGGCAGATACTCACCGGACACCGCGCCGTGTTCGCGTATCTCGTGATCCTGCTCGCGGCGCTTATCGCGCTGATGCTTATAATGATACTGAAATACGCCCGCGACATGAAGGCGAGAGAGGCGGAGCGCAAAAAGCTTAAAGAGAAGCGGCGTTTCAGCCGGCTCTGCGCGCTTGACGAACAGCGGAAAAAAGCCGGGCGCCCGCAATTCGACGACAACGTGTCGCTTTCCGGGCTGTGCGGGAAATTCCGCGATTTCGCGGCGGCGGAGATGGGGCTTTACTACGAGGAGAGCGTCATACGCGCCTTCGTCTCGTCGCTCGCAGTCAGCCGGCTCGTGATAATGCAGGGCATCTCCGGCACCGGCAAGACCTCGCTGTCCTACGCTTTCGGAAAGTTTCTGCGTCACGAGGCGTCGATCGTACCGGTACAGCCGTCGTGGAAGGACAAGACGGACATGCTCGGCTATTACAACGAATTCACCGGCAATTTCACGGAAACGGAACTGCTCTGCCGCCTCTACGAGGCGAACGACAGCGACGCCGTGTTCATAACCGTGCTCGACGAGATGAATATCGCCCGCGTCGAATATTATTTCGCGGAATTCCTCTCCGTGCTCGAGCTTCCCGAGCTTGAATCGAGAAAGATCGAGGTCATATCGGACACCGCCGACAACGACCCCGAGCTTTTCGACAACGGCAGACTTACCGTGCCGGACAACGTCTGGTTCGTCGGCACCGCCAACAACGACGACTCGACCCTGTCGATCTCGGACAAGGTCTACGACCGCGCGATGGTGATAGAGCTGCAGAGCAGGGCGAAGCCGTTTTCTGCGCCGCATACCGAGCCGGTTTCGATCTCCGCGTCTTATCTGTCCGGTCTTTTCACCGAGGCGGAAAACGAATTTCCGATGTCGGAGGAGATGAAGACCAAGATCGAGCGCATCGACGCGTATCTTACGTCGCGTCTGCAGATCACGTTCGGCAACAGGATCATGACGCAGACGCTCAAATTCGTGCCCGTTTTCCGCGCGTGCGGCGGTACGGAGGAGCAGGCGGTCGATCTGATCCTTTCCAAAAAAGTCCTGCGCAAGCTCGAGGCGCAGAACCCCGTATACGTATCCGCGCAGGCGGAAGGGCTTATTTCGGAGCTCGACCGCGTGTTCGGCGAAGGCGTGATGACTCAGTGCCTGTCATACGTCAGGCGCTACGTGAAGCTTTAAGGTGAGATATGGCGACAGATGACGTAAAAAGACGCGCCGGTCTGTACGGCGTGCTCAGGGAAATATCGCGGCTCGTCGCATCGGATCCGGTGCGCGAGGCGCTTGAAAACGCGCCCGAGTCCGGCGGTATGATGACCGGTGAAAGACGTGCCGTTTCCGTCGACGAAGAATGGCTTGCCGCGTGCGAGGGTGCGATGGAGCACTTCGGCCGTGCGATCGAGCAGTCGCGAAGCCTCATAAAAAAGGACGGAGAGGTCGTCAGGATCGACCGCGCGAAGCGGCCCTCGAAGGATTCCGTCACGCACCTGGCTCGTCACAGCAATCTCATAAAATCGGTGACGGACGACGGCACGCTCGCGCCCGAGGAAATTTATATAAATCAGAACGACGAGGATCTAGCCGTCTACGAGAACAGGTTCCTTTATCTTGCGCTGACGTACACGCAGGATTTCATCTCGCACAGATACGACGGGATAACGCGCGCCTCGGCTGAGGCGGGCGTAACGCTGCGCTTTGACCGCAGTTATCGCACGCAGAGCGGCGCGGTCTCGTACGGGCTCAGCATGAGCGAGACCTCGACCGGCTCGGGCGACGCCGCGGGACTCGCGGAACAGCAGACGATCGGAAGGATCAGAGAGCTGCTGAACACCGTCTCCGGTTATCTGCAGAGCTCTCTTATGAAGACCGTCTCCTCGGCGCCGAAACTGACGCCGCCGATCGTGCGTACTAACATAATCAAGAACAACGTGCATTTCGCCGCGATATATGATCTTTATTCGTATCTGACCTCGTATCAGGGGGACGGCTTCGAGCTGAAAAACGACGCGAAAGGTGAGCGCGGCATCGACGAGCGTACCGCCGCGGCGCTGTCTGACATAGCGGCGCTGCAGTTTTTCGTCGCTTATCAGGGCGCGTTCGACGGCTGGGAGGACAGCGAATCGGCATACGAGGAGGAGCTTGACGAAAAGCACCGTCAGACCGTCCGCCGGCTGCGTCTCGACGTCGAGGCTGCGCGCGAAAAGGCGGCGGCGGGAACGCTGTCGGAGCGGGAATATATCGAGCTGCTCGAAAAAAGCAACGCGATGCTCGCCGAGGAATACGAGCGCGCGGGACTTGACATATCCGATCTGCGCCGCAAGGACAGACAGAGCCGCGGCGAGATCATAAAGCTGTCGGCGGAGCGCGACATGATGCGCGACAGGCTCGAGCAAACGGTGAAAAAAGCCGAGGAGCGCATCAGGGAGAACGCTCAGCACGCCGAGCGCGAGTATTCCGCGCGCGCCGACGAACGCATACGCCGGCGCGAAGAGGAGCTTGCCGAACAGAGAAGCGAGTGGCAGCGTGAAAACGATCTTCTCACTGCGCGTCTGCGGGCGGAAGGGCTGATAAAGGAAAGCGCCTTCGAGGATATAGACGACCGCGGCGATTTCATAAAGCTTGAGGACGAATACGCCGCGCTCGGGGAGTATTACAGAAAACAGTGGACGAGGATGAAAAAGCTCATCAGATCGCGCGAGTGGAAGAACAGCAAAGACGGCGGGGAGGGCGGACAATGAAGAAAACGACCGTTCTGACCGCGGCGCTCTGCGCGGCGGCGCTTACCGTGACCGTCTGCGGCGTGCTTCTGCTCGTGAGCCTTTCCGCGTATTCCGGCGCCGGCGAGATAAACGGCTGGGACATGATGTTCATGATGCCCGGTTCCGCGTTATCCGTCGCCGCGGCGGCGCTGCTGCTCACCGACTGCGGCTGCATCGCGCTTGCGGCGGTGCTCATCGTATCGTATATACGGACCGGCAGGGCGCTTAAAAACAACGTCGAGAAGAAACCGGAGCGGTTTTCGCGGCTGATGAAGATCGACCGAGAGGGTGTTTCCGGCAAAACGGCGTACAACGACCGTACGGATCTGTCCTCCTTCTGCGACGGATTCCGCGATTTCGCGGCGGCTGACATGGGGCTTTATTACGACCAATCGGTCATAAGAAGCTACGTCGCCGGCATGGCGTGTACGCATCTTATCATACTTCAGGGCATCTCCGGCACCGGTAAGACGTCTCTGCCGTTCGCTTTCGGCAAGTACGTCTGCCGCGACGCAGCGGTCACGCCCGTACAGCCCGGCTGGAAGGACAGATCCGACCTGCTCGGCTATTACAACGAATTCACGGACAGCTATACCGAAACGGAGCTTTTGTGCAAGCTCTACGAGGCTGACCTGTGCGACGACGTGTTCACGGTGGTCCTGGACGAGATGAACATCGCTCGCGTCGAATACTACTTCGCGGAATTCCTCTCGCTGCTCGAGCTGCCGGACGGCCCGGACAGACGCGTCAGAGTCACCGCGGACAGCCGCGGCAACGATCCCGCGCTGTTTGAAAACGGCGATCTGCGGCTGTCCGACAACGTGTGGTTCGTCGGAACGGCGAACAACGACGACTCGACGCTCGCGATCTCGGATAAAGTCTACGACCGCGCGTTCGTGATAGAGCTCAACGGCAGATGCAAGCCCTTCACGGCGAAAGGCTCCGGCCGATCCCACGTCTCGGCGTCGAGGCTCAAGGAGATGTTTCGGGAGGCGATGCTGAACGGCCCGATGAGCGAGAGGATAAGAGTCATATTCGAGCAGACCGACGCGTATCTGACCGAGCATTTCGGCATATCGGCAGGAAACCGCGTCATAAGGCAGGCGGAGCGCTTCATCCCCGTGTTCACGGCGTGCGGCGGCACCGAGGACGAGGCGGCGGACATACTTATCTGCCGCAAGATCCTGCGCCGGCTCGAGAACGTCAACCCCGTGTACTGCCGCGACGGCGCCGACGGACTGATCAGATTCTTAAACGGCGTCTTCGGCGGATACGCGCCCGAAAACAGCGTGAACTATGTGCGCAGATTCAAAGCGGTGAACTGAATGAAAAAAGAAGACGTATTTGAAAAAGCATCGATGCCCGGCATAGTGATACCGCTCGCCGGTTTTATCGTCGCGGCGTCGCTCGTTTTGCTGATCGTGTTCGGCGCGGCGTACGGCGGCGCGTTCACGCAGATGAGCGAGGGCGCAGGCGAGCAGAAGACGGTCTTCGACGCCCCGGATTCACCCGATAAAACGTATCCGAGAAACGAGCTCGACGAATCGCCGAATGCGCAGATCACCGTCACCATAAAGAAATTCAGCGTCGGCAACGGAATGCTTTCGTACGATATAAAGCTGATGAACCAGAGCGCCAACGACGCCACGGTGCAGTACGTGAACTGCGTGTTTTACAAAAACGGCGTCAGCGTCGGCAGCTGCATACTCTCGGGTCAGATGCTGCTCGACAGCAGAAGGCTCGTCAATCTTACCGGCACCGAAAAGACGAACGGCGCCGATTCGGCGGCGCTGACGATCAAATGGACGGACGAGGACGGCAGATCCGTCATCCGTAACTGGAATATCAATATAAGATAGCGATAAAAAACAAGAGGACCAGGTATGACGTACGACGAATACGCGGTAAAAGTCAGAGGAGACTTCAAAAAGATCCGCTCGGCGCTCGCGTGGCTGAAAAAGCACCGCGTCGCGCTGATCGCGTCTTTTGCCGCAGCTGCGGCGGCGGTGATGCTGCTGATGTATTTTTCCGGCAGCTTCACGAAGCCGTTTGACTGTGAAAGCCATGAATACGGCTCGCCTTCATTCACGGAGGCGAGGGCTTTTCTCGCGCGCGTCGACTACGTATACTCAGACGGATCGGAAGAATTTCAGGGCTTCCCGGACAGACCCGGAAGCTATACCGTCACAGCGAAAACGAAAAGCGCGCTCGGCAAGGTACGCGAACAGAGCCGCGAAATCGTTATATCGAAAAAGCCGGCGGCGATCGGTATCTCCGATCTTGAAATAACGTACGGCGACACGCCGGACTTTCTTCCCTTCGTCTCGTCTCAGGACCTGTGCGAGGGCGACAGGATCAGCGCGGTCGGGGTCAGTTACGATCAACTGACCGGCGGCGAGGCGGCGATCGTCTCGGTAAAGATCGAAAACGAAAACGGTATCGACGTGACGGACTGCTACGAGCTCACGCTCGGGCACTCGTCGGCAAGGATAGTCCCGCGCGTCATAACCGTGTCGAGCGGCACGTCGGAGAAAAAATACGACGGCGAGCCGCTTACCGACACGACGTACACGGTGAAAGGCAGGCTCGCCGAGGGCGACGAGGTCGCCGCCGTGTTTTCCGCGTCTATCACGATACCCGGCACGGTGTCGAACAATATGACCGTCAGCATCATGCACGGCGACGAGGACCGCACGCATATGTACGACGTCAGAGTGGCGGTCGGCTCGCTCACGGTCCTGCCGCGGCAGATCAGAGTGAAGACCGGCTCCGCGGAAAAAGACTACGACGGTACGCCGCTCAGCTGTGAAGAGTATGAGATTGACGGATCCGAGCTGCTGCAGGGCCATACCGTGCAGCTGTTGTCGGTGCCGGGCAGAAGGAACGCCGGAACCTACGACAACAGGATAGAATTCACCGTGACCGACGCCGAAGGCTACAACGTGCAAACGTTCTACGAGTTCGTCTACGACATGGGCAAGCTGAAGATCCGGAAGATCCCGATCAAAGTGAAGAGCGAGTCCGGCACGTTCTTATACGACGCGCAGCCGCACTATTTCAAAGAAGCGGAGCTGACCGAAGGCGCGCTTCTGCCCGGTCACAGCATAGTCTTCGACGGCTTCCAGCCGATCGTTTACGGTGGAACGTACAAAAACTCGTTCATAGCCGTGATCACGTCCGAGGACGGCGCAAAGGTGACCTCGAATTATGATATAGAATTCGATCCCGGCACGGTTTACGTCGATCCGCGTCCGATTACGCTGAAGTTCACCGTCACCGGCAATCCCGGTATATCGGCGGCGTTCCTCGTTGACGCCGAGAACGGCGGCAGCATAGACGGCGAGGTCGAGCATCTTTACCTGAATTATCCGACGGTCATGCCGCTTTCGGTAAAGGAATCCGATTTCGGGCAATATATAAATAACGGCTTGAGTATCCTGAACAGAGACTCCACCGTCGTGACGTCAAGCTACGACGCAAAGATCGACGTATCCTACGATCCCGACCTTATCGCGGCGGTCCGCGAACAGGCGCCGGGACGCGATACCGATACCGGCACGCAGACCGGGCCGTCGTCCGGCACGGACACGGGCACCGGCACCGGACCTGCGCCCGAGACCGAGCCGCCGGAGCCGGTCGATCCCGAAGAGGCGGCGATGCAGAAATACGGCATCAAAGGAGTCGGCACCGGCGGCGTGAGC
The DNA here is from genome assembly GCA_017619885.1 of Clostridia bacterium. GTDB lineage: Bacteria > Bacillota > Clostridia > Oscillospirales > CAG-272 > UBA1248. Next base: position 25,548 of record JAFZRM010000203.1, read on the forward strand.
GGTCAGATCAGCAACAGCCCCGGATCGGGCTCGACCGTGCCGGGCGAGTCTCAGCAGAACGGAAAAGAACCGCGAGGCTCGGTGACGAGCTTCAAAGGCGGCGCGATATATCTGAGACTGCGCAGCTTCGGAGACTACACCGGCACCGGCTGGAGCGAACCGAAGGTATACGATAAGTCGGAGAGCATGGTGATACATCCGCTGAATCTGACGTATATGAACCTGCAGGGGACGTTTTCGCCGGAAAACACCGTGATCGTAAACTACAGAAGCACCGACAACGTGAAGCCCGTGCCGTATTTCTCGCAGACAGCCGACAGTCACTCGCGGTATTACGTGACGGACGTCGCGGTACCCTCCGACAGCGACGAGGGGATATTCCGGTATGATCAGATACCGATGGTAACGCTGCAGAACCTTTTAAAGGACAGATCGAAGTCGACCGACAAATACGACGACGAATATTATGAGTTCGTCAGAGAAAACTATCTGTCCGTGCCGGATAACATAAAAAAACTGCTCGACTCGATAATAAAGGAAGCGAAGCTTGACGCCGCCTCGCCCGATATAATACAGCAGGTAGCATCGTTCGTGCGAAATTACGCGCAGTATAACGGCAATTTCAAGGCCGCGCCGGAGGGCGCCGACCTTATCGCTTATTTTCTGGGTGAAAGCCGTGAGGGCATATGCGCGCATTTCGCCTCCGCGGCGGTGCTCATATACAGACAGCTCGGCATCCCCGCGCGCTTTACCGCGGGCTATTACGTCGTGACCGAGGCCGCTGTCGATACGCCGTTTTACGCCAAGGACGCGCACTCGTGGCCCGAGGTATACGTCGAAAACATCGGCTGGATACCGGTCGAGGTCACGTCTGCGTCGGTCGCCGGCGGAGGCGAATCGTCCGACTATCAGCCGCCTGACGAATCCTCGCTGCTCTGGTACAATCACGTTTATTTCAGGATGAACGACGCGGCGAAAACGTACGACGGAGAATATCTGTATTCTCCGGGCGTACTCGTGCTCGACGGGAGCAACCTGCTCCCCGGCCATACGCTGAGCGCCGAGTCCGAAGGCATCATGTACGCCGGATCGGTCAAGGCGTACGCGAATAACGTAAAAATCACCGACGAGACCGGCAGAGACGTCACCGGGATATATCAGCTCCACGAGACGAGCCCAGGGATCCTGACCGTACACACGCTCGAGGTCACGCTGACCGAGATAACGCTTTACGTCGGGCAGACCATAGTTTTACCGAAGGTCTCGACGATAACGGACGCGGAGGCCGCCGAGCTGATAGGCGAGGACGATCTGTCGTTCGATTTCGGCGGCGATCCGGCGATGAGAGTGAACGAAGACGGCACCGCGACCGGCGTCGCCGCGACCGATCAGCGCACGTTCTCAAAGGCTTATAATTTCGGCGCGCTCCGGGGCAGCAACGTCGTGACGTCAAGCGACGAGATCGTCGTGCGGCAGAAGATAACGGTACTGCCGTTCGACAACGTCAGATACACGTCGAGCCGGCCGAAGACGACCGACACGTCATCCGTTTACAGAGTCGCGGGCGAAAACGGCGTGATGTACGATTATCTCGCCGTTGTCTCTGACAGCGCGGAAAAGAGCTTCGACGGAAAATATCTTACCGCGGGCGGCTTCACCGTGACCGGCGGTGCTGTCGAGCCCGGTCATCACGTAGTGTTTTCAAGCAATTCGTCGCAGCTGTACGTCGGCTCGTGCGAGAACCGCTACGGCGTGCTGTCGGTGCTCGACGAAAAAGGCGACGACGTGACGGGCAGATATATGATCGACTTCACGCCCGGCACGCTGACCGTCACGGAAGGCGTGTACGCGGCGGACGATTCCGTCACCGTCACAGTGCCTGCGGACGGCGCGGACGATCTGCGCAAAGTCGTGTGGGTCGAAGGCCTGAGCGGTCTGCCGGTCACGTACCGCGCCGATAAGAGCGACGGCGTCGTGCGCGTCGACGGATACCGGATAATCGGCATTGAGGCGGGAAGCACGAAGATTGCGGCGACGCTTAACAGCGTAGACCTGAACGGCGACGGCGTGGCCGAATACGGCGCCGCCGAGCGGTCCGTCACCGTCAACGTGACGCCGGTGGCAAAAGACGGCAGCGCGCTGATCTGCACGCTGTTCATCATAAGCGTTTCCGCGGCGGTCGTCACCGTCACGTTCGCCGTCGCCCGCTGCGTCATGCGCGGCAGAAAAGAAGAATGACAAAAGCCCGCCGTCATACGGCGCGGACGTACGCGATAAAAAGCGCCGCAGGATCCATGATCCTGCGGCGTAGTGTTTTGTACCGGTTTATCAGCCGAGTCTGCTCTCAAGCGCGTCAAGCTCCTCGCGAAGCTTCTGCGGAACGTAATCGCCCACGAGCGCATAGAAATCCCTGATGTTGCCTATATCCTCTTTCCACGACGCCGTGTCGATAGACAGCAGTTCGTTCAGCGTGTCTTTCGAGACGCCGGAGCCCTCGAGGTTTATGTCGTCCGCGAAAGGAACGTAGCCGATCGGCGTCTTCTTAGCGTCGACTTTTCCGGCGCAGCGGTCGAGGATCCACATCAGCACGCGCATGTTCTCGCCGAAGCCCGGCCAGATGAAGCGACCCTGCTCGTCGGTCCTGAACCAGTTGACGTGGAATATCTTCGGCGGATCCGGTATCTTATCGCCCATTTCGAGCCAGTGCGCCCAGTACTGTCCCATGTCGTAGCCGACGAAGGGACGCATCGCCATCGGATCGCGGCGCACGACGCCTATCGCGCCGGCCGCGGCGGCGGTCGTCTCCGACGCCATTATCGAGCCGACGAACGTGCCGTGACGCCAGTCGAACGACTGATATACGAGCGGAGCCGTCTTCGCGCGTCTGCCGCCGAAGATGATCGCCGAGATCGGCACTCCGTCCGGATTGTCGAATTCCGGCGAAACGCACGGACAGTTCTTCGCCGGAGCGGTGAAGCGCGAGTTCGGATGCGCGCCGGACGTGTTTATCTTATCGGCTTTATCGTACTTTCTGTAATCCCACGGTTCGCCCTTCCAGTTGATCGCGTGCTCGGGCGGATCGTCGTTTAAGCCTTCCCACCATACCGTGTTGTTGTCAAGGTCGTGGCAGACGTTCGTGAAAATCGTTCCGCTTCTCGTCGCCGCGAGCGCGTTCGGGTTGCTGTGCTCGTTCGTGCCGGGAGCGACGCCGAAGAAGCCGTTTTCGGGGTTGACCGCCCACAGTCTGCCGTCGCGTCCGACGCGCAGCCACGCGATGTCGTCGCCGACGCACCAGATCTTATAGCCTTTTTTCTTATAGTATTCCGGCGGGATCAGCATCGCGAGGTTCGTCTTGCCGCAGGCGGACGGGAACGCCGCCGCCACATATCTGATCACGCCGTCGGGCGACTGCAGACCGAGGATGAGCATGTGCTCCGCCATCCAGCCCTCCTTGCGTCCGAGATACGACGCTATGCGCAGCGCGAAGCATTTCTTGCCGAGCAGGACGTTGCCGCCGTAAGCGGAGTTTACGCTCCAGATCGTGTTGTCCTCGGGGAAGTGACAGATGTAGCGGTTTTCCGGATCGAGCGTCGCGGTCGCGTGAAGGCCCTTGATGAAGCCCTCGTCGAGATGCGGCCCGACGGCTCTGCCGGCGCGGGTCATTATGAGCATGTTGAGCACGACGTATATCGAGTCCGTCAGCTCCACGCCGTATTTGGCGAATTCCGATCCGAGCTGACCCATCGCGTACGGTATAACGTACATCGTCTTGCCCTTCATGGCGTTTTTGTAGAGCTTGCTCAGCCTCTCGCGGCATTCTCCGGGCTCTATCCAGTTGTTTATATTCCCGGCGTCTTCCTTTTTCTTCGTGCAGATGAAGGTCCTCGCCTCAACGCGCGCGACGTCGTTCACGGCGGTGCGGTGCAGATAGCAGTCGGGAAGCAGCTCTTCGTTTAGTTTTATCATTTCACCGGTGGAACAGGCCTGCCGTTTCAGCTCCTCCGTCTGCGCCGGGTCGCCGGTGATCCAGAGGATCCCGTCGGGCGCGGTAAGGGCTGCCGACTCTTCTATCCAGTCGAGCACGGCTCTGTTTTCCGTCAGCGGTTCATTCATGAATTTCATTATTTGCAGCCTCACATGTTGTTTATTGCAGTATATGAACGCAAGGCCGTTTTCGCCTGCGCCCAACTTACTCCGATTATCATTATATCACGATGCTTTGCTTGAATCAATATATAATATTGTATCGAATCGTGAATTTTTTGCACAACAATCTTGCAAAAATTATTTTTCCCGCCGCCGGGCTTGAAAAATACACAAATATGTTGTATAATAATATATAATCGAGGCGTGAGGCGGCGAAAACCGCGCCGCGCACCGTCCGCGCGCGCCGACGCCACGCAGACGATCGGCAAATTATGCAGGAGAATCATCAAAAACTTTCAAAACCATGATGACGTCGTTTTTATTCTATTTGCTTTCCTTCACGTGGGGACTGCCGGTGACGCTCTCCGGAGGGCTCTGCGCGCTCGCCGCGCTCATATGCGGCGCGAAGTGTGAGAAAGCCGGCAGATGTCTGCTGTTCAGACGGGGAAAAAGCTGGGGCGGCTTTTCGCTCGGCGTGTTCCTTTTCGTCTGCGAGGACGCGGACGACAGTGTGCTTCTTCACGAGGAGGGGCACAGCGTGCAGAACTGCATATACGGGCCGCTGATGCCTTTCATCGTCAGCATACCGTCGGCGCTCAGATACTGGCACAGAAGGCTGAACAAAAAGAAGAGACCGCGCAGACCGTACGGCAGCGCGTGGTTCGAGGTCCAGGCGACGCGCTTCGGCGAACGTCTGCGCCAAAGACGGCAAGAGAACAAACGGGCGTGACCCGACTCCGGTATACGCCGGACGGGTTTGTCCGGCAGAGAATACGATGAAGAATTTTGAGATAGATATGACGCGGGGAAGCCTTTTCCCCAAGATCATTAAATTCACCCTGCCCGTCGTGCTCGCGGGCATGCTGCAGCTGTTTTACAACGCCGCGGATATGATCGTCGTCGGCAAGTTCGCCGAGCCCGGCTCGCTCGGAGCCGTCGGCGCGACGAGCTCGCTGATAAACTTCATAGTCAACCTGTTCATCGGGTTGTCCGTCGGCGGCTGCGTCGTCGCGGCGAGATATTACGGACAGGGCGACCGCGAGGGCGTCAGCAGGACGTCGAACACGGCTTTTCTGCTCTCGCTGATCGGCGGAGTGACGCTTTCGCTGATCGGGTTTTTCCTCGCGCGCCCGATGCTTCAGGCGATGGGTACGCCCGGCGACGTCATAGACAGATCGGTGCTGTATATGAAGATCTACTTCATAGGCATCCCCGGCAATATGGTGTATAACTTCTGCTCGGCGATACTGCGCGGCTGCGGCGATACGCGCCGCCCGCTGATGTATCTCGCCGTTTCCGGCGTCGTGAACGTCGCGCTCAACCTCGTGCTCGTCATCGTCTTCGATCTCGGAGTCGCCGGCGTCGCGATCGCGACGATAGTGTCACAGGCGCTTTCCGCGGCAATGGTGCTGATACACCTCTGCCGTACCGACACGGCGAGCAGGATCAGCCGCAGGACGCTGAAGATCAGCAAAAAAGAGCTTCTGATGATAATAAAGGTCGGACTGCCGTCCGGCATACAGGGCTCGGTGTTCTCGATATCGAACGTGCTCATCCAGTCGTCCGTCAACTCGTTCGGCTCCGTCATTATGGACGGCAACACGGCGGCGCAGAATATCGAGGGCTTCATCTACACCGCGATGAACTCGGCAGCGCAGGCGGCGATGTCGTTTTCGTCGCAAAACTACGGCGCCGGGAAATTCGACCGGATCAGAAAAACGGTCGTGCAGTGCGCGCTGCTCGCCGCCGGGATCGGCGCGGTGCTCAGTACACTGGCGATCTGCTTTTCCGGCACGTTCCTCGGATTCTACATAAACGCGGAAACGCCGAATCCGGAAGTGGTCCACTTCGGTCAGTTGAGGCTTTATATAATTGCGTCGACGTATCTGCTCTGCGGCATAATGGATACGCTGTCGTATTCTGTGCGCGGCATCGGCCATTCGACCGTTTCGATGATCGTGTCGCTTATAGGAGCCTGCGCGTTCCGCGTGTTCTGGATATTCACGGTGTTTGCGGCTGACAGGTCGCTGCAGACGCTTTATATGTCGTATCCGATCTCGTGGGCGCTGACCGCCGCGGCGCATCTTATATGCTTCCTCGTCTTTATACGGTACGAGGAGAAGAAGGTGAAGAAGTACACCGACCGGCGGCTCGGCGTCTGACCGAATACGTTTTAACAAAACCGCTTGACAAAACGTGAGTTTTATAGTATAAATGAATCGACGGGCACACCGCGCCCGACGGCGTTATACGGAATGAAATGAACAGGAGAGATAAGATCATGAAAAAAGCGTTTTGCCTGCTTTTTGCACTGCTTATCGCGGTATCCGCGGCGTTCGCCGCCGGATGCGCGGGGAGCGGACTGCCTGCGCCCGATACGACAGGCGAGGACGAGTCGACTGTGACGGCGGCGCCGGAGGATACGTCGCTGCCCGACGGGCTGCCGGAGACGGATTTCGGCGGAAGGACGTTCAGGATAATCACGTCCGAGGTCTCCGCGAAAGACGTCTTCACCGAAGATCACATGACGACCGATACGCTGCACGACGCCGTGCTCACGCGAAATCTCAACGTTGAGGACCGCTTCAAGATCAAACTCGACGTGACGGTCGACAGTTACGCGGCGGTCACGAACAGAGTGAGCAGAGCGGTGAAGTCAGGATCCGACGAATACGACCTGTGCTTCGCGCACATGGTGAACGGCGCCACGCTCGCGCAGAACAACTACGTCCTGCCGTTCGAGAAACTGCCGTACGTGGATCTTTCAAAGCCGTGGTGGGACGCCGACGTCGGAAACGGGTTCTCGATACGCAACAATCTGATGATGCTCAACGGCGATATAAGCCCGACGAGCTTCAGCATGACCTCGTGCCTGTATTTCAATAAGAGCATATTCGACAAAAACGACCTTGAATATCCGTACCGCCTCGTCCGCGAGGGAAAATGGACGTTCGACCGGCTGATAGAATACACGAAGGATATATCTCAGGATATGGACGGAGACGGCAAGATCAGCCGCGACAGCGACGCGGATATCTTCGGTCTGACCTCGTATTTCTTGAACGTTCCGTATTCGTTCTATTACGCCGCGGGCGGTATGCTGATAACGAAGGACGAGAACGACGTGCCGTATTTCGAGCCGCAGGTCGAGCGCGACACGGCGATCTACGCGAAGATCTACGAGACGATAATAACGAACAAGGCGAATTTCGAGACGGAGGAGGCTTACGAGCTGAACGTCATAAAGATCTTCGTCGACGGGCGCGCGATGTTTTACGACGCGAACCTCGATCACTCCGCGCAGTTCATGCGCGATATGGATAACGATTACGGGATCCTGCCGGAGCCGAAATTCGACGAGTCGCAGCAGAATTACCAGTCGTTCGTAAACGGCGCGATAAGCATGATATGCGTCCCCGCGTCGGTGAAGGCGGAAAACCGCGAATTTGTGTCGATCATAATCGAGGCGCTCGCGAGCGAAGCGTATAACGTCGTGACCCCGGCGCTGTCCGAAACGTACCTGAAGCGCAAGATGACGCGCGACGCAGAATCGGCGGATATGATAGATATAATAGTCAGACACCGCGTGTTCGATATGGCGTACGTCAATATGTGGGAAGGCGTCGGATCATACGTCCGCGACCTGTTAAGACAGAAATCGGAGAACGGCGTCGCATCAAAGCTGAAGAGCTATACGAAACAGACGCAGAAGAAAATAAGCAACATCGTCAAAGCGTTTGACGACAGCCTGAAGGATTGAATAAGGAAAAAGAGAACCGCCGGATCCGGCGGTTCTTTTTTTATAAAAAAAACGGTGTCCCTGCGGGACGAATTGTGCGCCTGCGGCGCCTTTGGGGACTCCCCGCCCCCCTATCCGGGCCCCCCAAAAATTCGTCGCGAAAGCGACTCATTCGTTTTTTGTGATTTGCGCTTGACAAATCACGTTATTGAGATTACAATATAATTGAAGCAGATGCCGGCAAAAATCATATGCGGAAAGGGCGAGGATCATGATAAACAGAATACGCGTTTTTAAACAGAATCACGTAAGGATAATTTCCGAGGGCAGAGAAATACACGTCGATCCGTTTCAGACCGATGAGGCGGCAAACAGCGCGGATTTCATATTTATAACGCACGACCATTACGATCATTTCTCGGTCAAGGACGTCGAACGCACGGCAAATCAAAACACCGTCCTCGTCGTTCCGGAAAATATGCGCGGCAAGGCCGAGGCGGCGGGAAAGTACGTAAAAAAGATCGTGACCGTGGCGCCCGGGGGATCGTACGTGATCGACGGCCTTGAATTTGAAACGGTGCCGGCGTATAATATCGGCAAGCCGTTTCACCCGAAGAGCGCCGGCTGGGTCGGATATATTCTGAAAACCGAAGGAAAACGCATTTACGTCGCCGGAGATACCGACGCGACGGAAGAAGCCATGTCCGTGAAATGCGATATCGCTCTCGTCCCCGTCGGCGGAACGTACACGATGGACGCCGGACAGGCGGCGAAGCTCGTGAATACGATCAAGCCCGAGTTTGCCGTTCCCGTTCACTACGGCGGGGTCGTCGGCAGAAAAAAAGACGGTCTCGATTTTCAGAAGGCCGTCGACAAAGATATACAAGTGGTTTTAAAGATCGGGACTTGAAAAGTCTGCCGGACGAAACGACTTGATACGAAAACAAGCCGCCGTATTACGTATACGGCGGCTTGCTGTTTCTGCGTTATCTTGGTTCGGGTATGAATTTGTCTTCCTCGCAAAGTCCGAGTGTTTTTACTATCTCCCTGAAATTATCGACGGCTTTGTCGAGCTCGCCCGGATGATGGGCGTCGCTTCCGAGATAGAATTTACAGCCGCACTCCTTCGCTATCCTGTACGGACGGTATATCGTCTCTTTTTCCTCGCCTTCGTGCGCAAAAGCGTCGAAATTCAGCTCTATGCCGATTCCCTTTTTCGCGGCTGACGAAAACAGCTCGGAAAACGTCTGATCGGGGATCCCGTCAAGCAGTCTCTTCATCCCCTTTTTCGCGTGGTGGCACGCGAGCGAGCACGTCAGATGCGCCAGACCGATCTTATGAAACGGCAGATCAGCGGAAAGCAGGCGCTCGAACCGCTCGATATAGAGCTCGCGGCGGCGCTTTATCCCGTTCTCGTCGTAGCCGATGCTCGCGTCGAGAGTATAGCCGTCCATGTGAAGATGCGTCGTCGGGATTATCACAAAATCGAGCGCTTCGACCGTTTTGTCGCTTATGCCTATCGTGAAATACTTGTCCATCTCCGTCTCGCATCCGAAAAGGAAGCGGACGTTTTCCGCCTGCGGCAGCGGCAGAGCCTCTTTTATATGATCAAGATCCTGTGCCGCGTACCAGCCGGAAGCGCCGGGTACGGCGGGATCCCAGAAATGATCCGTCAGACAGACCGTCGACAATCCGTTGTTTATTGCGTATTCAAGTATCCTGCCGGTCGTTTGCCCGGGATCCGAGGAGCAGAGCGAAAGCTGCGAATGTATGTGCAGATCGTGATCGATGACGAAAGGTTTCATTGTTTGCCTCCGGTGTTGATTGTTATCCCGGATCTACGATATCACAAAAGACGGGATTTGTCAATATAATATCCGAAAACCCGCGGCGGATTTGAAAATGTTGATCGGGATATAAGGTGTCCCTACGGGAACCCCCGCCGCTCTCGAGTTCGCGGCGGGGACCCCCTACCGCGGGACGAATCGTGCGCCTCGTTCCTCGGCGCGTCAGGGGGTTCCCCTTCCCCCTATCCGGGAACCCCCACCGCTGTTCGCGGCGGGGAACCCCGGCAC
>JAFZRM010000204.1 GCA_017619885.1 Clostridia bacterium
CTCTCGCGGACGAGCTGCGGCGTATCGGAGTCAATCTCAATCAGCTGACGCGGGCGGTAAACTCAGGGTACGCCGGCGTAATTGATCTGACCGAAATCACGAAAGGAGTAAATGAAATATGGCAATCGTTAAATTCGTTGCCTCGGGATGTCCGATGAACAATATCTTCGGTTACGTTAGCAGAGAGGAGGCTACCGAAAGAAAACTCATAGACTGTATCATGTGTACGCCCGAAACGGCACTCGAAGAATTCAGATTCGTAAAAGCAAAGTTCGGCAAGGAAGACGGAAGACAATACTATCATATCGTACAGTCTTTCTCGCCTGACGATAAGCTGTCGCCGGAGACCGCACACGAGATCGGTATGAAATTTGCGGAATACTTTAAAGGCTTCCAGGCGGTCGTGGCGACGCATATTAATACCGGACATATCCATAATCATATCATTTTAAACTCCGTGAATTATGAAAACGGATACAAATTTCATCAGACCAGAGACGAGATGCTTTGGGCGAAAAGGTATTCAAACGAACTTTGTAAGCAGCACGGTTTATCCGTAACGGAGGAAAAATGCGAGTACGGTAAGACGCCGTTATGGAAAAAGCGGCTTAAAGCTTTCATAAATCTCGCGCTTGAAAGCAGTACGGATAAGGCGACTTTTATTGAGAATATGAGGCGGCACGGGTATGACGTGAAGTGGGAGGGCGGTCATAAATACGTTACCTTTACCACTCCGGAGGGATACAAGTGCCGCGACAACAAGCTGTTCGACGACAGATATCTGCGGTGCAATATGGAGATATATTTCGCTATGGGCGGCTGTATGTCGCCGGCTGCGAGAGAGTATATTGACTTTGATATGCCGGAACACGAGCCGAGAGCCAATATGACAATAGGCAATGATCTTGTATTTGTTATGGCAAATATTTTCCGCGGCAGTGATAAAAAGAAGACGAAAGAGGAGATCGAACAGGAGGAGCTTGCGAAAAACGCCGAAGCCGCTATGGGATTATTCATCGCCGCAGTATTACTCGCGGCGGAAAAGTACCGTGAGGACTATACGAAGAACCCCGAAAAGTACGGCTTGAAAAGATACGGACAGTATAACGGTCCGCAGATGAAAATGTAATTTGGAGGTAATAGATTGAACGATAAAGACAATAAAAACAAGGCAAATACAACCGAGATCGAATCGGTGGAATTTATCTACAACGGAAAAGACGACGACTTTATCACGTTTTTGAAAGCCGTATATTCCGATTTCCTTACCGAGAACAGAACCCCGGCAAAAAGGATTTCAAAGGATGAGAAAAATGATGAAAAATAATCTGAGATTCTTTCGGATTCTCTCTGGAGTTTCTGTCAATACTGTGGTATTGTGTGTTGTCACCAAGGAGGTGGTAGCTTAATATGAAAGTATGGCTGTATTACCGCTTGTCACGCGACGAGGACAAGCAGCTCAACTCTCTGAACAATCAGAGAAAAATCGTGCTGGAGTACGCCGAAGCGCACGGACACACTGTGGTAGGCGAATCGTTTGACGATAACGTCACCGGAATGCATTTTGACCGCGAGGGGATAGAAGAAATGCAGGAGGCGGCTGAAAAGAAATCCTTTGAAGCTGTTATAGTAAAAGACTTGTCAAGGCTCGGCAGACATAAAGTGCTGACGGCGATGTTCATGGACAATCTGAAAAGGCTCGGTATTCGCGTACTGTCCGCGACCGAAGGTATAGACAGCTTCAATGAAAACGACGATCTTATGATCGGTTTCAAAAGCCTGATAAACGACTCCTACTGCCGCGATATGTCGCGTAAGATCCGCGCCGGCTACAAGCAGAAACAGAAAAGCGGTATCGTTATGATCCCGCCGATGGGATACCGTAAGGATAAAGCCACCGGGAAAGTGGAAATAGTCGAGGAACAGGCTAAGATAGTACGGCGGATATACGATCTGTACCTTTCAGGCTACGGTTTGAAGGCGATAGCGGGAATTCTGAATTCCGAAGGCATTAAATCGCAGGGATACTATCAAAAGATCACGCTCGGCAAAAACATCGGCTCTAACAAACCCGAAATCGCTCACCGGTTTTTATGGGAGAATACAAGAGTAAAGAGAGTTCTTCAAAACGAGTTTTATACCGGGACGGTCGTATGCCACAGATCATATACGAACAAGATAGATCACGTCCGTAAGCAGCTGCCGCCGGAGGAGCATTACCGCCACGAGAATATGGTGCCGGCGATCATAGACCGGGACGTATGGGAACGTGTGCAGATGCTGCTGCAGGACAAGGTCAAACACAACGTCAGAGCGGCTCCCGGCAAGCCGTTTCACAGATATACGGGACTGATAACGTGCGCCGAGTGCGGATCGGTCTTTATATGTGCTAAACGTGTCTGGCGCGGCGTCGTACGGAACGAGTATGTCTGCAACGGCTATCACAGATACGGCAAATCAAACTGTACGCCGCACCGCATAGATGAATCCGAGCTCGACAGGATCATACTCAGTGAGCTGAAACGTCTGAAAGACAGGATCACGGAGGATTACGACAAGGTCGAAGAAAACGTCCGCAGATGGCTTTCTAAAAAAGACCGGTCCGACAGCAAACTGAAAGGTCTTGAAAAGGCGCTTGAGCAAAGAAAAGAAGACCAGGAGAATATTCTCCTTGAGCGCATACGCGACAAGGATCACGCGGATGTTTATACGGAAATGCTCAAAAAATGCGATGACGATATACGCCGCCTTACCGATACGATATCTGCAATACGCAACTATGAGGAAACGGTTAAAAAGCGCAGGGACGAGTTAAAGAAAGGCATCAGTATTATGGACGCTATCCTCGCGGACGAAGCCGTGAGCGACGTCAACCTCAGACTGCTGATAGACGGAATCGTGATCAGTGAGAAAGACGGTAAGCTGCAGCTCGCCGTAATGCTCAAAGGCAACTTCAGGCACCATATGGATATTTACGAGGACGGCGAGATCACCGACAGATTTTTTGAAAGCGATCTGACTCCTACCGACGAAGGAAATATCTATGATTGGATACCAGTTGATATGGATGTATAAACGGCAAAAAAACGCGCCTCGGAACAGAAATGCTCCGGGACGCAAATTTCATTTTTGGATAAAAATTGGCAGTTACATCACCTTATGTGGCGAAGAAAGGCTCTGATAGTGCCAACTGCCCAACTTCCTAAAAATGGGGTAAACTCCGCTAAAAAAGCCCTAAAAATCACCGACTTTTAGGACTTTTTGTGGTGCGGGCGACAGGAATTGAACCTGCATGCCCTAACGAGCACAAGAACCTGAATCTTGCGCGTCTGCCAGTTCCGCCACGCCCGCATATTCGATTTTTTGCCGTTGATTTTTACTCGGAGCGGCTCTCCGAGGGCGGGGCAATCAGAAGCAGGAGAGAATCAATGAGGATACGCTACCTGAATCTTGCGCGTCTGCCAGTTCCGCCACGCCCGCATATAATACCGCTTTTTTTGCGGCTTGTTTATAATACCACAAATAAAACGGTTTGTCAAGAGCTATTTGCAAAAAAAGTCCGCATCCGGTAAAAAACCGGATGCGGAGCGCTTTATTTGCCTGCTGATCTGAAATACGGGATGATCCTTGCGGCGGCGTTCGTGACGTTGTCGTCGTTCATGAACGTCTCCATGTTGTACGCCACGAGTATGTGCGCCAGGTCGGGATCGGACAGGAATTCCTGCATATCGCCGGTATAGACGCGCATATCGAGTATCACGAGATCGAAGTGGCGCGCAAGGAACGGCACTAGACTGTTGCCGAAGCTGTCTTTTATCAGTATCAGTTTCTTTCTCGTCTCACCGTTTTTCGTAACGAGCGTGACGGCGTTGTTTCCTCCGTCGCTCGAATTGTCCGAACCGATGAACACACTGTATTTATCGTTCAGATCGCGGTAAACGTCCTCATTGTAGAACGCTTCGAGCGTCGTCAGCACGTTGCCGCTGCTGTCCGTGATCTTCGTTGTGAAATCCTTGTCGCCTTCGAACCTGAACAGTTCGATCGTATCTTTTCCGCCGAAGCTCGCTCCGGCTTTGGCGTACGAGGTGCCGATGAAAGATTTACTGTAAACCTGACGGTCGAAGTCCTCAAGCTCGTACGGCGTCTCGCCGAACGAAGCGATTATCTCGCGGTACGCGTAATAAGCGCCGAGCGACGTCCAATGGTGGTCCGTTTTGTAGTATACGTATTCGCCGTCTTCAAAGCGCTCTCTCAGCGTGTCCTTAAGCTCTACGGTCGTGATCCCGGCTTCCGCCGCCGCGGCGCTGTACGCCGCCCAGTATTCGTCGGCGTGCGTGCTTTCGTACGGGAAGATCGCGGGCAGCTTCGAGCGCGCGACGTCAACTGTCCTGCCGGCTATCGCGGTGCGTATATCGACGGTGTCCGGCAGATTTTTCTCGATGCCCGAGATCATTTTAACGTTCGACTTTATCGTCTCCACGGCGTCCTGCGTCGTGCGGTCGCGCATTTTCCCGTCCTCGCCTTTGACGACGCCGGTGACGGTGTCTTTTTTGACGAGGTAGCTTCCGGCGAAGAGGACGTCGTTGTTCTCCTGCTTCAGCAGTCCTATCTCCGCGGCGGCTTTTACCGCGCGCAGCTGATCGCGGAACGGGAACTGATCGGCGTAGTAGTCGCCGATCTCATCGGCGAACACCGCGAAATAATCGCCGTACGAAGCGTCTGTCTTCGCCTCGGCTTTGACCTCGCTCCAGTTGTCCTCGCTCTTGTACGCGGCCTTTTCCTCGTCGGTCATCGTCATCAGCTTAAGGTCGCGCTTCAGATCCGACACGATCCGCGAGAAGCTCATATCCGGCGCCTGCTTCAGCGTGCGCTTTTCGGTCTCCGAGTAAGTCTTGTCGGGCATGATGAAGAACATCACGCCGAAGAAGAGAATGAACGCGCAGAAGCACGCGAGTATCGCGATATCGGTCTTTTTCGTCTTGTCTTTCATCTCGAGCTGACGGTCGAGAAGTATTTCCGCCTCCGGTTTTTTCTTCGGTTTCTTTACTGTTTCGGCGGGTCTTGTTTCGTTGTTATTCATACTTCACGCCTCCTCAGAACCGGAAATACAGGAACGGATTGAAGCTGCTGTCGACCATGTACGCGGTGCATACCACGAGCAGGACTACGCAACCGACCGGCACGAGTACGCGCCAGATCTTTCCCGTTTTGTTTTCGTTGAAATACAGTTTGTAGAACAGCTTTTTCGGCAGTGGCGTGCAGGCGATTATCATGATCGCGATGAACACGAGGTTGCGCAGTATCAGATACGCGTCGCCCGAGTTCGCGAGCCCCGCGGCTCCGACGCCGAACATGTTCTTAACGTATGCCCAGCCCTCGCTGGTGCTCTCGAACACGAATATCAGCCAGCCGAACAGAACGATAAGCAGCGTGTAGATGTGGCGTATCGCCTTCGGCAGCTTTTCGAGCAGCTTGAGCAAAAAGCCTTTTTCCATCATCAGTATCACGCCGTAGAACACGCCCCAAAGTATGTAGTTCCAGTAGGCGCCGTGCCAGATACCGGTCAGCATCCAGACGATGAACAGGTTGCGGTACGTTTTGAAAAGCGAGCAGCGCGAACCTCCGAGAGGAAAATACACGTTGTCGCGGAACCACGTCGACAGCGACATGTGCCATCTGCGCCAGAAATCGGTGATCGAGTCGGCGATATACGGGTAGTTGAAGTTCTCGAGAAAGCGGAAGCCCATCATCTTGCCGAGGCCTATCGCCATATCGGAATACGCGGAGAAGTCGAAATAAAGCTGCAGCGAATAGAAGATTATGCCGATCCACGCGGCAAGCACCGTGCGCTCACCGTACGGGACTGCTCGGATGTTGCTCCACAGCTCGCCGACGACGTTCGCAAGCAGGATCTTTTTCGCAAGACCCGCCATGAACGTGCGTATGCCCGACGCGAACAGGTCGACCGTTTCCCGGCGTTCGTTCAGCGCGTCGTCAACGTCTTTATACCGGACGATGGGGCCGGCTATCAGCTGCGGGAAAAGCGTTACGTACGCGCCGAAAGAGGTTATCCGCTTCTGTACGGACGCGTCGCCTCTGTATACGTCTATTACGTACGACAGTGCCTGGAACGTGTAGAACGAGATACCGATCGGCAGCGAAAGTCCGAGAAGCGGGATATTCGTGCGGAAAATACCGTTAATTATGCTGCCGACGATGAAGTCGTAATACTTGAAGAACCCGAGTATCGCGAGGTTGAGGATCACGCTCACGATCAGCGCGGTCTTCGCTTTCTTCTTGTCGGACCGGTATTTGTCCACCATGTAGCCGCAGACGTAGTCGACGACTATCGTGAAGATCATCAGGAACAGATATATCGGTTCTCCCCAGCCGTAGAACACGAGGCTGATGATCAGAAGCCATATGTTCCTCCACTTTCGAGGGAACAGGTAATAGAACCCGAGCGCGACGATCAGATAGAGGAACAGAAATTCAAGCGTTGAAAAGACCATAAAAATCTCTCCTTGGTTGTTTCCGTCTTGTTATCTTCTTTATTATAGGCGTTTTGCGGCGGTAAATCAAGTGCATTAAAATTTTTGAGGTGTAAAAAAAACAAGACGGATTTTAGCTATAATGCACAAAATAAATCGGAAATTTAAATTAAATAGCGCCGCCGTGTAACGCAAATTTCAATTATTTTTCCGCACGCCGGACGACGCCGCGACGCGTCCGGGACGCTGATTATATTGCGTTTCTTAAAATTTTATAAATTATTGCTTGACATGATACCGGCGTTGTGGTATCATAATACATTGAAAATTTATATCATTGCATCTGCGATGTGAATATCAAAAGGAGTGCGCATATGGCACAGTTCATTGACGATAAGAAAAAAGAGCTTGAAGCCGGGCTGCAGCAGAGCGACGCGGCGGACAAGCTCCAGACAGTCGAGTCGTCCTTCAAAAAGGTGATGAAGGAGCTTTTCGCCGAGATGAAGACTCTGCCGGCGGAGGAGAAGAAGGACGTCGGCGCCGCGATAAACGAATTCAAGAAGGAGTTCGAGGAGAAGATCGCGGCGGCGAAAAAACGGCTTTCGGAGCTTAAAAAGAACGAAGCCGTCGTAGATCTCACGGTCCCGTCGCCCGAGTTCATCCGCGGCAAGATCCACCCGCTCATAAGAGTCGGCAGGATGTTCGAGGAAGTATATAAAGAAATGGGCTTCAGCATAGCCTACGGGCCCGAGATAGAGAACGACAGACACAATTACGAGATGCTCAACATGCCGTATTATCATCCGGCAAGAGACATGCAGGACACGTTCTATCTTGAATATCCGAAGGTCCTTCTGCGTTCGCACACGTCGTGCGTTCAGGTCAGATACATGCTCGAGCACAAACCGCCCTTCATGATAATCTCGCCCGGCGTCGTTTACCGCGTCGACGAGATCGACCCGCAGCACACGCCGTGCTTCTATCAGGTCGAAGGCCTCGTCGTCGGAGAGGGAATCAACCTCGCAAACCTCAAATGGGCCGTGACCGAGAGCGTCAAGCGCGTTTTCGGTCCCGAATATAAAGTAAAATTCTCGCCGTGCTACTATCCGTACACCGAGCCGTCCGCGGCGGTCGACATGGGCTGTATCATGTGCGGCGGCAAGGGCTGCCGTACCTGCAAGGGCACCGGCTGGATGAGAGTCGCCGGCGCCGGCATGGTCCACCCGAACGTGTTCGAGGCGGTCGGATACTCGCGCGAGACGGTCGGCTTCGCTTTCGGCTGGGGCCTCAACCGTCTGCCGATGCTTTACTACAAGATACTCGAGATGCGCAAGCTGTTCGAGAACGAGATCTCGCTGTGGGAACAGCTGTAAAAGGAGGAGCCGGAAATGTTCAAATTTTCATATAACTGGTTAAAAAGCGAATCCGAGATCGGCGCCGATTACGACGAGCTGATCCACTGGCTCGACATCCAGGGCTTCGAGATAGCCTCGATCGAGGACTACGGCGACGACAAAGCGATAGAGATAGAAGTCAAGGCGAACAGACCCGACATGCTGTGCGTCGCGGGCGTTCTGCGCGAATACTACGCGGGAAAGGGAAGAAGGCAGATAAAGAACTTCACCCCCGACGTCCCGATCGCTTTCGGTACCGACAATTCCGTGCTGTCGCACAAGATCGTCGTCGATTCGCCCGACGTGCACAGATATTCCGCCGTTGAGATCCGCGGCGTCGACAACACGGGCGAGACTCCCGAATACATCAAAGACAGACTCACGAAGTCCGGCGTCGCCTGCATTAACCCGATCGTCGATATCAGCAACTACGTGCTGCTTCAGATCGGTCAGCCGATCCATATCTTCGACGCGGACAAGGTCAAAGGCGACATCAGGATAGAAAACGTCCCCGCCCCGACGAAGTTCACGACGCTCGCGTCGACCGAGATCGAGCTGCCGAAGGGCGCGCTGCTCATCTCCGACGATGAAAACCCGCTCTGCGTAGCCGGCATCATCGGCGGCCAAGCCCCCGAGGTCACCGCGGAAACGAAGAACATAATCATCGAATCCGCAAACTTCGATCATATAATAGAGCGTGTGACGAGCAAGAAAACGCACGTGCAGACCGCTGCTTCATACCGCTTCGAGCGCGGCGTATCGCCCGCGACCGCGATCCCCGGCGCGCTGATCTGCACGCAGATGATAACGCGGCTTTGCGGCGGCGAATACAATAAGACCGGATATCTTTATACCGACAACACGAAAAACGAACCGCAGACGATGACCGTAACGAAAAAACGCGTGAATTCGCTGCTCGGCTCGGATCTGTCCGTTCCGCAGATCTGCAAATACTTGAACGACTGCTTCTTTGAAACGGAATGTGAGGACGGCGAGAACATTAAAGTCACCGTTCCGGATTTCCGTCTCGATATCGACTACGACGTCGACGTTATAGAAGAGGTCGGCCGCATGTACGGCTACCACAACATAGAGCCGCAGCCGATCAAGCTTTACGCGCCGTTCGTCGAGAATCCCGTGAACAAGAACGCCAACAAGCTCCGCGATATAATGGTCGGCTTCGGATTCATAGAAGTCCTCACGTACGACTTCATCCCCGGCAATTCGATGCAGATGCTGCATATCAAAGAGGATTCCGAGTACTACGGAGATATAAAGATACTCAATCCGCTGAGCAACTACTACGAGCTGATGAGACCGTCGCTCGCGTACGGGCTCATATCGACGGCGATATCGAACATGTCCGTCGGCAAGACCGATCTGCGGATCTTCGAGGTCGGCAAGCGTTTCTTCCGTCAGCCGGATTTTGAGGACGGATACAACGAAAAGAACGTGTTCGCGGCGCTTATGACAGGCGTAAAGCTCGGGCGCGGCTTCGGCATCGTAAAGGATGCGAAATTCAGCGTTTACGACGCCGTCAGCCTGCTCGACGCGATAATGCGCGAATACAACATCAAATACGAGATCAGACCGTCCGACGGGCTCGGGATGTTTGAAGAAGGCGCCGGCGGCGACATATACGTCGGCGGACGCCGCATAGGCTATCTCGGCAAGATCAGCCGCACGGTCCTCATGGAATTTGAAAACGGCAAGCTCGCGCGCGACGACGTCGCGTATCTCGAATTCTGCTTCGAGGGCTTCGACGAGTCGAAGCGCAGCATCGAATTCGACAGCGCTTTCCCGAGCATCACGAGGGAATATAACCTGCTCGTCAGAAACGGCCTGCATTTCACCGATTACGTCAGCGACATAAAGAACGCGTCCGGCCTCATAGTCAACGTGTCGCCGCGCGACGTTTACACCGGAGTGGGCGTGCCGAAGGGCTTCACGTCCGTGCTCGTAAGAGTCGAATACAACGACCCGACGCGTACGCTCGGCTTCGAGGAGATCGCGGAGATCGAAAAGAAATTCCTGCAGTCGCTGCGCGACGGTCACGATATCACGCTAAAGCTTTGATAAGCTTCCGAGAGAATAAAGGAAAGGCATTTTCGCTATGATTCTTTTGATTATGGCCGCCGGGATGGGCTCCCGCTACGGCGGCATGAAACAGATAGACCCGGTCGGGCAAAGCGGTGAATTCATCGTCGATTATTCCATATACGACGCGAAAAGGGCGGGCTTCGACAAGGTCATTTTCGTGATAAAGCCTGAGATGCGCGAGGATTTCGAGCGCACCGTCGGTTCGCGCGTCCGCGGGATGAAGATCGAATACGCGTATCAGCTGCTCGACGATATCCCCGAGGGCGCAACGGTCCCGGAAGGCAGAGTAAAGCCGTGGGGCACCGGCCACGCGGTATACGCTGCGCGAGATCTGATCGACGAGAATTTCGCGGTCATCAACGCCGACGATTTCTACGGCAGAGAAGCGTTCGAGGTCGTGGCAAACTATCTGCGCACCGCAAAGCACGGTCAGTACTGCATGGCGGGCTTCCGGCTTGAGAATACCGTCACCGAGCACGGCTCCGTCTCGCGCGGCATCTGCACCGTCGACGAGAACGGCATGCTCGCCGACGTCGTGGAACGCACGAAGATAGAGATCACCCCGCACGGCATTGAATACATCGAAAACGAAGAGCGTTTCCCGCTCGACCCGCACGTCACTGTCTCGATGAATTTCTGGGGCTTCACTCCGGATTTCAAGGACGTTTTATCAAAGGGCTTCGCGGATTTCATGAAGACCGAACACGAAAGACCGCTCAAGGACGAATATTATCTGCCCACGGCGGTAAGGGAAGCGATGGCCGGCGGCGCGACGGTAAAAGTGCTCAACACGGGCGCGAAATGGTTCGGCGTCACGTACCGCGAGGACAGGGAACAGGTCACGACCTCGGTAGGGGAGTTGATCGAAAAAGGCGAATACGGCAAAACGCTGTGGCGCGGCTCAGTCCTCGTCACCGGCGGCGCCGGTTTCATCGGCTCGCACACGGTTGTCCGTCTGCTTGAGGACGGCGAAGATATCGTTATCCTCGACAATTTCAGCAACAGCTCGCCCGACGTCATAGACCTGATAAAACAGATAAGCGGTACCGGCGTGAAACTCTATTGCGGCGACATGAGGGATCGCGCGATACTTGAAAAGATCTTTACCGAAAACGATATCGAGGCGGTCATCCATTTCGCCGGGCTGAAAGCCGTCGGAGAATCTGTGGAAAAGCCGCTCGAATACTACGACAACAACATAGGCGGAACGGTCACGCTGCTTGAAGCGATGCGCGATCACGGCTGCAAAAAGATGATATTCTCGTCTTCCGCCACCGTGTACGGCAGCGACAACGAGGCGCCGTTTACAGAGGACATGAAAACATCAGCCACTAATCCTTACGGCTGGACGAAGGTCTTCATCGAACACATACTCGAAGGTGTCTGCGCCTCCGATCCCGGCTTCTGCGCCGTGATGCTGCGCTACTTCAACCCGATCGGCGCGCATGAGAGCGGACTTATCGGCGAGCGCCCGAACGGCATCCCGAACAACCTGATGCCGTATATCATGAAAGTCGCTAAAGGCGAGCTGCCGCGTCTCAACGTTTTCGGGGATGATTACGATACCGCAGACGGCACCGGCGTGCGCGATTACATCCACGTTGTCGACCTCGCGGATGGTCACGCCGCCGCGCTGAGATACGCAAGAGCGCACAGCGGGGCCGAAGCCGTGAACCTCGGCACCGGAAAAGGCACGTCCGTGCTCGAACTTGTCGCGGCGTTCGAAAAAGCGTCCGGCAAAAAGGTCCCGTACGTTATAGCCCCGCGCCGTCCGGGCGATATAGCCGAATGCTACGCCGACGTATCGAAGGCCGAGCGGGTCTTCGGCTGGCACGCGCATTACGGCGTCGCCGAGATGTGCCGCGACAGCGCGAATTTCGCGGACAAAAACTGAAAAACAAGTAACTAAAAATCTCCTTCCCGGGTAAAATAGTATCAAACCGGAGAGGAGATTTTTTATGCAAGATTTCAAAAAAAGAGAAGAGAACGTCCCGTTTTACGAGATAAAGCAGAGATACTGCTCAAAGCTTGACGGAAACGTCGTCTTAAAGCGCGAGCTCGGCACCGACGGCGCGTTCACGTGCATGTCGTCTCATCTGTGCGCTGAGGACTGCAGATCAAAAGAAGAGCAGAAGAAGACGTAAAACAGGGGTGAAAAACCGCGTGAAGGATCACGGCTTTTCACCCTTTTTTATTTTATTATTTCTCCGTGTATAACGACTCTGCCGCCGTCCGGGCACGCGGCGTCAAACGACGCTTTGCGCGCGTCGCCGCAGTCGAGCTTCGCGCCGTTCTGAAGTGCGAAAACGCACGGATACGCGCAGTTCCACAGTTCGTGACATAAGGGAGGGCAAAGATCGTCGACGACGAATTCCTGCCCCTGCCTGAAATATCCGCACCTGCATTCCGCTTTTACTACGATCAGTTTAACTTTGTATTTCGCCATATTCAGCCTTCCCGATCCTTCATCATCGCCGACGCTATCCTGTGCGCGGTGCCGCGGCAGGTCCTGTCGGTCTGCGCGATAATTTTTCGCACCTCCGCTCTCGCGGTGTCGTTTTCGCGGCCGCAGGGGTTTTCCGTCACCGGCAGCGACAAGTCGCTCACCAGACCGCGGATAAGCCTCTCGTTCGTCGTCAAAAGCGGCCTGATAAGTGAGATCGACTTGTCCTCGTAGACGGTCAAAGGCTCAAGCGTGTACAGCCTTCCGCCGTATAGCAGATTCATCAGCGCCGTCTCCGCGGCGTCGTCCTCGGTATGACCGAGCGCGAGCTTCGTAAACCCGTTTTCCGCGGCGTGATCGCACAGCGCCGCGCGGCGCATCCGCGCGCAAAGCGAACACGGGTTTTCAAGCTCTTTTACCGCCGCGCCTATTTCCGTTTTGATTATCTCATACGGTATCCCGTTTTCCTTCATAAACGCGGAAACGGCGGAAAGATCGCAGCCGAGCCCCATGTCGACCGTGACGGCAGACACGGAAAATGCCGCCGGATAAAACGCGGAGAGAAGCTTCAGCCCGTACGCGAGCGCAAGCGAATCCTTGCCGCCCGACACGGCGCAGAGCACGCGGTCGCCGTCTGCTATCATGCCGTATTTATCGGCGCATTTTCTTATGTTCGATAAAAGAATATCCGTTTTTCTGCTCACGCCGGGGTCTCCTTTCGCATATCATGGTAAAAAAGAACGGAGAGAATCATATGATAAAGATTTTTATAGATCAGGGACATAACCCGAGAAATCCGAACTCAGGAGCCGAAGGCAACGGTCTGCAGGAAGCGGATCTGACGTATAAGATAGGCATACGCTTATCTGACCTGCTCAATTCGGATCCGGGCTTCACCTCGATAACGTCGAGGACCTCGCCCGGGGAGATACTCGGCACGAGCAACGCGACGTCGTTGTCGGCGAGGACCTCGGCGGCGAACGCCTGGGGCGCCGACTGGTTCATCAGCCTGCACTGCAACGCCTCCGAAAACGCGTCGGCGACCGGCAGCGAGGGATACGTCTATTCGCTTTCGTCCCCCGCTTATCCGTTCGCGCAGAGCATCCTGAAAGGATTATACAACATAACGGGCACCGTGTCAAGAGGCGTTTTCGCGCGGCCAACGCTTTACGTGCTGCGCAAAACGTCGATGCCGGCGACGCTGATCGAAATGGGCTTCATAACTAACAAAGGCGAGGCCGCCGCAATGAACGACGATCCCGCTTCATACGCTCAAGGCATTTATAACGGGATCGTCGATTATTTCAAGTGATTTTTTACAGTTCCGGCTGTGTGAATTTCTTAAGCTGCGGCAGCATGAAGACGAGCATGACGCCGACGACGGTGATCGCGGTCTCCGGCAGCATGAACCAGCCGTTGTATACGAGCGAGTAGAGCCACGGACGGCCGACCCAGGTCGAGCCGAACGCCACGAATTCCTCGTAGTTCGCCCACAGCACGACGCCGGAGATGAAATGCGTCAGGAAACGCAAAAGACACGCGGTGATGCAGCCGAATATCGCGCCGGACGGTCCCTGCTTGCGGAATATGCCGGCGATTCCGATTATCGTGAACGCCACGACGTAGTCAAGCAGAATCGAGCAGACGAGCATCGTGGGAGTCAGCCCCCAGCCGAAGACCTTGCTCTGCAGAACCTGCAGCCACGAGAAGCAGAACG
This sequence comes from Clostridia bacterium, assembly GCA_017619885.1. GTDB lineage: Bacteria > Bacillota > Clostridia > Oscillospirales > CAG-272 > UBA1248. The sequence continues at coordinate 14,146 of JAFZRM010000204.1, forward strand.
CCGCGCCGAGTCCCCAGCCCACGCCGTATTTGATCGATACGAACATGATCGGCAGCATCGAGAACAGCGTGACTGAGCCGCCGAACGGCATTTCCCACAGCACGACGTAGCTTAACGCGAACGCCAGAGCGAGCATCACCGCGGTAACGGAAATGCGCATCACCTGCTGTTTTCTTGTAAGTTTTTTCTTTTCGGACATAACTTGTCCTTCCTTTCTTTTGGGAGAAAGAGGGGAGAGAACAGAACACGCCGCGCTTCTGCGCGGCGTGTTTTTTTCTCGTTTCCGATACTCATTACCTACGCCGGCATTATCCGGATCAGGTTCGGGACAAGTGACCGTCATCGTCCTTAATCCCCGGGTCGAAACTCAGTTTCCTCTCAGCCGGGTCTTTCACCCAGCTCCCCTGTTGTTTTTATTCATCTTATCACTTTTTGATTAAAAAATCCACTATTCCGATTTTAAATATCTTTTAATGAACTCGTCGCTCAGCATCGCGCAGGTGTGGATAGAGCGGTATTTGCCTTTCACGAACATCGAAGAGCGCGCGCATCCCTCGTATTTCATCCCGAGCTTGTCCATGACGCGGCGCGACGCGTCGTTGCCGTCCATATACCGCGCCTCTATGCGGTGGAGGTTCAGATCGAGGAATCCGAACATCATGACCTCGAGCAGCGCCTCCGGCGCGTAGCCCTGCTTCTGATACGCGGGGTTGATAACGTATCCGACCTCGGCGGAGTTGTTCGCGAAGTCGAACGTCGTGAAGCCGCACGTGCCGATCATCTTCTTCTCGGAGTTGAGCTCTATCGCCCAGTCGTAGAATTCGCCTTCGTCGTAGCGCGTCATTATATATTCAAGATACTTCTTCGTATGCACGCGGTTGGGGTGCGGTGACCACAGCAGATATTCCGTCACGTCGTCTCGCTTAGAGTACTCGTACATGTCCGCGCAATCCTCGACGCGCATCTTCCGCAGCGTCAGCCGCTCTGTTTTTATCGTCGGTATTTTTCTGAATTTCTTTATTACAGACTCTTTTTTCATCGTTATGACCGTTTTTGCTTTTTTGTCTATTATAATGCCGCGAAGTGCGTTTGTAAAGCCTTTTTTCTCGAAAAACAGTAAAAAACCGCAAATTTGTGCAAAATATACAAATGGAGAAATTTCGGCTTAATATTTGTGCAATCTATACAAAAAGCCGCCTTTGATTTTAAACATTCTGACGATACCGAAAACGACGCCGCTTAAAAGATATTTAATATATATTGGTATAAAATTTTCCACCGGAAATCGCAAAAAGACACATAAGGCGACAGTCAAAACGGATTTGCCTCCGATCAGTCCCGTAAATCCGCCTTATTTATATGATATGTGAAATTGTACAAAAACGCGGCCGCCGCTTGTGTGAAGGCTAAGTGAAAACCGGGTGACCGGGAAATGCGGTTTAAGTTTAAAAAAGGTGTCTTGACAATCAAAAAATGTTGTGCTATATTATATAAAAATATCCCGCGCGCGTTTTCTCGTTGCGCGCGCGGGGAAATACGAGGCCCCGAAAGATCGGGATCAAGTGTTTTCGATATTCATCAGGAGGAAAAGCTAATGAGATCATCCACCACGGCAAAGGTGATCGCAGTCGTTCTTGCGACACTGATGCTGATACCGACAGGCGTTGCCGCATCCTCGACGGACGGGAGTACGTCGAAGACGCAGAAAACGACCATGGACGAGGTGAAGGAGTTTCTTTTCAGCGAAGACTAGTTCACCTACAAGTCCGAGAAGGACGCCGCAGGCTGGAAGGACGCCGCGGGCTCCGGAGTCACGGTAAAGGCGGCTGAGGGCTATGAATACGAGCCCGACGCCAGCTACCCCGACTTTGCAGTCGAGGTCATGCAGGACCCCGAAAAGGGCGCCGTGCTCCATATGCCCGAGGCGGGTACCACGAGCTGGAAAGTCAATATCCCGTCGACGGGGTATTACGTCGTCCGCATCGAGTACAAACCTTTCGAGACGAAGAGCATCAACACTTCGAACATCAAGCGTGAGTTCTTCGTGGACGGCAAGGCTCCGTTCAGCGAGACGTACTACTATGAGTTTACGAGAAAATTCATAGACGAGTACAACGCTGACGCAAAGCGTGAAGACGGAACGCAGGGCTTCTCGCTTGACAAAAACGACAATGAGAAGAAGCCGGTAAAAAGCCAGGTGTACGAATGGTCCGTTTCGTACCTCATGGACTCCCAGGGCTTCGTTCTCGAACCGCTTAAGTACGCGCTGACCGAGGGAGAGCACACCATCTCGTTCAACGCTACGATGAACGACATCATCATTTCCGATATCGTGATAGAGCCGTACGATGCTCCTCTAACTTATGAGGAATACCTCGCGGCCCACGGATCGACCGACGCGTCGGCGGCGGCGAACGCTCCCAAGGTGCAGGCAGAGACGCCTACTTCGGCGTCGGACCTCACCATTTACGCCGTCAACGACAGAACGAGTTCGATAACGGAACCGCAGCACGCTTCAAAGCAGCTGCTCAACACGATCGGCGGAAGCAAATGGCAGACGTTCGGTCAGTGGATCGAATGGACCATCCCGGGCGATCAGATAACCGAAAGCGGTTACTACTACATAGTGCCGAGGTTCAAGCAGGCGATCCGTGAAGGTCTTTACGTTTCACGTTCGCTGACGATCAACGGACAGATCCCGTTCGAGAACTGCAACAGACTCCAGTTCAACTACTCCGACGACTGGCAGTGCACGCCGTTGAACGACGGCGAGCAGGACCTCAAGTTCTGGTTCGACGCCGGCAAGGACGTTTCGATCCGCATGCAGGTCTGCTACGGAAACATGGCTGACACACTCCGCCAGATCCAGGACTGCATCGAGGACATGAACTCGATCTACCAGTCGATCATCAGGATCACCGGTCCCAACCCCGACGAATACACTTCGTACGACTTCGCCGCGACGATCTACGACTCGATACTTCTCATGAGAGACGTTAGAGACAGGATCACGGACATCGCGGAACAGTTCAAAACGATACTCGGCGGTAAATCCGCCTCCGACATCGCGACGCTTGAAAAGATAGCGTACCTGCTCGACAAGATGAGCTCCAAGGAATCCGAGATAGCGAAGAACCTCGACAACCTCAAGGTCAACACCGGTTACCTCGGCACCTGGATGATGAACACGAAGCTCCAGGCGCTCACCTTCGACTTCATCACGCTGCAGCCCGCAGCAAAGCCGGTCAAACAGTACCCGAAGGGAACCGCGGGATTCTGGAACGCGTTCACCTTCGAGATCAAAGCGTTCTTCGCGAGCTTCTTCACAGACTACAACTCGCTCGGCTCCGTCGAGGACAACAGCGACACCGAACCGGTCGAGGTCTGGATAAGCACCAGCCGCGAGGAAGCGCAGGTCATGCGTGAGATGATCGACCTTACCTGCCCGGTCAAAGTCAACCTCAAGCTCGTTGCCGGCGGCACGCTGCTTCCCGCGACACTGGCGGGCGACGGCCCCGATATCTCGCTGGCGATGGGTCAGTCGGACGTCATCAACTACGCTATAAGAAGCGCGGTCGAACCGCTTTACGTCGAAGCGGACGGAGACAACAACCTCTACTCCGATTATCTCGACGTGTGTGCACAGCGGTTCAGCGATCAGGCTCTGGTAGGCCTGAGACTTGAAAACCCGGACAGCCTCGGTTCGTATATTTATTACGGAATGCCGGAACGACTCGGTTTCTCGATGCTGTTCTACCGCAAGGATATCTTCGCGGAGCTCGATCTCGAAGTTCCGCAGACGTGGCAAGATCTCTACGATATAGTTCCTACCCTTCAGATAAATTACCGTAAGGTAGGCTTCCCGTCCAGTCTCGGCGGTCTGCAGATGCTGATGTATCAGCACGACGAAGACCTGTACTCCGATATAGACGGCGACGGCGTACTCGACGGTATGCAGATAAACATAGACTCCAAGACCTCGCTGCAGTGCTTTGAAGAGCTGGTGACGCTGTTCCAGGTCTTCAAGTTCCCGCGTGCGTACGACCTCGCGACCTATTTCAGAATGGGCGAGATGCCGATCGCGGTCGCGGATTACCTGACGTACAACCAGTTCACCATCTACGCTACCGAGCTCCGCGGCCTCTGGGAATTCACCCTGCTGCCCGGCACGATAGTGAAGGATGAACAAGGAAACGCCATGTACGACGAGAACGGCAACATCATGGTCAACAGCAACGCGCCCTGCTCGGTCGCCGCTACGGTCCTCATGAGGGACAAGAAGGGCAGATCCGAGGAGCTGCGCAAGAACTGCTGGGGATTCATGAAGTGGTGGACGGGAGCCGAGGCTCAGTCCACTTACGCCAAGCAGTATGAAGCGATAGTCGGTATGGCCGCAAAATTCAACACCGCGAATACCGAGGCTCTCCGCAACATGTCCTGGACTAATTCGGAGAGAAAGAACCTCGAGGCGCAGTTCGCTCACCTCAAGGGCACGCCGGAATTCCCGGGCGGCTATATAATCACCCGTTACGTCGACTTCGCGTTCCTCAACTGCTACAACAACAATGCGGACGCAATGGATTCGCTGCTTGACCAGATCCAGTATATCAACAACGAATTGTCGCGCAAGCGCAAAGAATTCGGTTTGATAACGTATGAGGACTACAAGGAACAGAACCAGGAAGCTCATCCCGAGTGGTTCGAATGATCCTTACAGTAAGATCCAATTGTATTACGGCAAAATCTGAAACAGGAGATAATCAACATGTCACAGAATACGGCAGTAAAAGAAAGAAAAGCAAAGCCGGTGGCACGTAAGGATATGTCCAGAGCAGCATGGACCCTGAAGGAGATGAAAAAGAACCGGGCTGGTTATATAATGATCGCACCGTTCTTCATCATGTTCTTCGTGTTCACCGTCGTGCCTGTCTTCCTTTCGATGATACTGAGCTTTACGTCCTTCAACCTGCTCGAATGGCCGAAATTCGTGGGACTTGACAACTACATCAGACTGTTCCTTGATGACGATATATTCCTTACCGCTATCCAGAACACCCTGATATTCGCAGTTATCACGGGCCCCGTTTCGTACCTGCTTTCGCTGTTCGTTGCATGGTTCATAAACGAGCTCCCGCCGAGGATGAGAGCGTTCGTAACGCTTATATTCTACGCTCCGTCCATCGCCGGATCCATGTACCAGATATTCGGTATATTCTTCTCGTCAGACCGTTACGGTTACGTCAACGCGCTCCTGATCGAGTTCAACTTCATAACCGAGCCAATCCAGTTCTTCCAGAACGCGAAATACGTTATGCCTCTGTGTATAATCGTCGCCCTGTGGACGTCGCTCGGTACTACGTTCCTATCATTTATCGCAGGTCTTCAGATCGTCGACCACAGCCTGTATGAAGCGGGCGCGCTCGACGGCGTCAAAAACCGCTGGCAGGAGCTGTGGTACATCACGCTGCCTTCTATGAAAGAGCAGCTGATGTTCGGTGCCGTCATGAGCATCACCGGTTCGTTCGGCTTCGGCGGTATAGTTACGGCGCTCGCCGGCTTCCCCTCGGTCGACTACTGTGCGTGGACGATCATGCACCATCTGGAGGACTACGGCGGACAGCGTTTCGAGGTCGGATATTCATCCGCCATCGCGACGATACTGTTCCTGATGATGATAGGCTCCAACATGCTTATCAAGAAACTCTTATCAAAGGTGGGACAGTGATATGGCAAGAAAAATGCGCGTAAGAAATCACAAAGTCGTCCTCAACCGGTCTGCGGGAGGCGACGCGGGTATTACCACGATGCTTGTCATACTCGGCGTGCTGATGTTCATACCGATGTACTTCTCGGTCATGACATCGCTGAAACCTCTTGATGAGCTGTGGATATTCCCGCCTAAGTTCTACGTCATCAACCCGACGTTCAAGAACTACTCAGACCTGTTCAAGCTGATGAGCACGTCGTGGGTGCCGTTCTCGAGATACATATTCAACACGGTGCTGATCACCGTCGCCGGAACGTTCGGCAACCTGTGTCTCGGTTCGCTCGCCGCGTACGCTCTGTCCAAGATACCGTTCCCCGGAAGAAAGACGATCTTCCAGATGATAGTTTTATCGCTTATGTTCGTCTCGACCGTCACCGGTATCGCAAACTTCATCACGTTCTCGTTCCTCGGACTCGTCGACAATCTGCTGGCGATCATACTGCCGGCGTCCTGCTCGACTCTGGGACTTTACCTGATGAAGCAGTTCATGGACTCCTCGGTCTCTAACGAGGCGCTCGAATCCGCAAGACTTGACGGAGCGGGAGAGTTCAGAGTCTTCTGGTCCATCGCGATGCCGATGGTCAAGCCCGCGTGGCTGACTCTGATAGTCTATTCGTTCCAGGGTCTGTGGAACACCGGTTCCTCGATCTACATCCAGTCCGAGCAGCTGAAAACGTTCAACTACGCCATACAGCAGATACTTTCCGCCGGTATCGTCCGCGCGGGCGCAAGTACCGCCGCGATGGTCATAATGATGATAGTGCCTGTCACGGTGTTCATCATCTCGCAGAGCAACATCATCGAGACGATGGCGTCGTCCGGTATGAAGGACTAAGGAGGTATATTATAAATGAAAAATATTATAAAAGCCGCCGCAGTCGCATTCGCCGTTCTGATCGCCCTCGCTCCCGCCGCCGGAGCGTACTACTCGTATAAAACGTATACGTACGACATAAACGGCGACTACATGGAATCCCCGGACGCCTACGTCCCGTCGGAGACCGTCGACAGCGAATCGATGGGCATCAGCCCGGCGCTGGAAAACCCGACCGACATATTCGTGGACGACAAGCAGAACGTCTACATCGCGGACGCGGGCAACAACAGGATCGTGGTCCTGAACAAGAGGTTCAAACTCCGTTACTACATCGAGAAATTCACGAACTCTCAGGGCATCCCGGATAAATTCAACAACCCGCAGGGCGTGTTCGTAACGGAGACGAACATCTACGTATGCGATACGGACAACAACAGGATCGTCGTTTTCGACCGTGACGCGAAATTCGTCAGAGTCGTCGAAAAGCCGATCGCCGACGAGATCTCGGTCGACGACCTCTACCGTCCCAAGGCGGTCGCGGTCGACAGATCGGGAAGAATGTACGTCGTTTCCGCATCCACCTATCAGGGCATAATCGCCATGGACGGCGACGGTGTGTTCCAGGGCTTCATCGGAGCTCAGAAGACGTCGCTTTCCGCCTGGGAAATATTCTGGCTCCGCTTCCAGACTCAGGAACAGCGCGACCAGAAACTGCAGAACGTATCTACCGAGTACGAGAACATCACGATCGACGACGACGGTATGATATACGTCACCAACATCAACATCAAGGATTCCGACCAGCAGGGCGCGATCACCGGCAAATCGATCTCCGGTGAATTCGCACCGGTCAAGAAGCTCAACACGCAGGGCAACGAGATCCTGAAGCGTAACGGATTCTTCCCGCCGTCCGGCGAGGTCAGGATCAACTGGAGCGCTTCGACGAGCACTAACATCTACGGTCCTTCGAAGATCGTCGACGTCGCGCTCGGACCTCAGGGCACCTGGAGCATCATAGACAAGACGAGATCCAAGGTCTTCACATACGACGAAAACGGCAGCCTGCTGTTCATCTTCGGCGACCAGGGCTCACAGCTCGGCAACATGGAGACCGTTGCGGGCGTCGTTTACATGGGTGCCGACCTTCTGGTCCTCGACAACACCGCCGACAACATCACGGTGTTCAAGAGGACCGAATACGGCGACATACTCATAAGCGCGCTTGAAAATCAGAAGAACCTCAACTATGACGACGCCGCAGACGACTGGCGCGGCATACTCATGAGGAACAACAACTTCGACGAAGCGTACGTCGGTATAGGTAAATCCTATTACAGAGAAGGCGATTACAAGTCCGCCATGAAGATGTACGAAGCCGCGTACGAAACGTCGAACTACTCCACGGCGTTCAAGCAGTACAGAAAAGACTGGGTCGCGAAATACGCGCTCGTCGTACCGCTCGTAGTCGTCGTGGTAGTCGTCGGACTCTACTTCTTCTTCAGATTCGTCGGGAAGAGAAACAAGGAAGTCGCGACGAGGCCGGGCGGCAGAAGGTCCTACGGCGAGGAAGTCATCTTCGCGTTCCACCTCATGATGCACCCGTTCGACGGCTTCTGGGATCTGAAGCACGAGAAACGCGGTTCGATCAGAGGCGCGCTGACGTGGCTCGCGATAGCAATCGCCGCCTTCACCTACAACGGTATAGGTACCGCTTACCTGTTCAACCCGAGCAGAGGTTATCAGAGCGTATTCGGTCAGATAATCTCGATAGTCGTTCCCGTAGGCCTGTGGGTCGTATCCAACTGGTGCCTTACCACCCTGTTCGAGGGCGAAGGCAGCCTGAAGGATATATTCATCGCGACGTGCTACTCGCTCGTTCCGATCCCGCTGTGCATCATCCCGGCAACGCTGTTCTCGCACATACTCAGCCTCTCCGAGGGCAAGGTCATCAGCCTTATCACCGGCGTGATGTGGGTATGGGTCGGTATGCTCGTGTTCTTCGGATCGCAGGTAACGCATGACTACTCGTTCATAAAGAACATCTTCACCACGATCGGTACCATAGTCGGTATGGCGTTCATCATGTTCGTGGCGCTGCTGTTCACCAATCTCATACAGAAGATCGTCGGTTTCGTTGCAAACATCGTCACCGAGATCTCATACCGAATTTAGAAAGGATGGGAGGAAAAGAAAATATGAAAAAAATACTCTCAACCTTGCTTGCGTTCCTGATGGCGGTCGGCGTGTTCACCGCGGTGTTCGCGTCGCAGCTCACGGTTGAAGCGTCTGGCAGCAAAGCCGCCGACGAAGAGATCGATTCGGACGCCGAAGACATGAGCATAGACATCCTCAAGGTCGTATACAAGACCCCCGAGGATAAGCTCAAGGACATGAAGATGCGTATCGAAAACGATAACTACCAGCTTTACGTCCGCGCAGCTTACGGCGAGATCGCCCTCAAGGACAAGAGGACCGGTCAGATCCTGTTCTCCAACCCCTACGACATAGCCTCCACGAAAGGCTCCGCCGATACGAAGGCGGAACTGATGTCGCAGATCATACTTCAGTTCACCACCGGCTCGAAGACGACAGTGTACAACAGCTACACCGAGGCGGCGAAGCGTGAGCAGATAGTCGTAAAGAACATCAAGAACGGCGTCCGCGTCGAGTATACGCTCGGCAAGACGCAGACCAGATGGCTCGTCCCGCAGATGATCACGAACGAGCGCTTCCAGGAAATGATCCTCGACCCGATCCGCGAGAACACTCAGGATCTGGCGCCCAACCAGAGGGACTTCATCCTCGGCAAGTTTGAAAACGGCTTCTACTCCGAAAAGAACATAAACGACCCGACGCTCAGTAAGAGCGGACGCGATTCCATAATCGCACAGTGGCCGATACTGAAAAAGTATCCCTCCGTATGGGTGCTCGGTACCGATACGAAGGACCGTGAGTTCGCGATGCTCGAGGGCTATATCAAAACGTACGCTCCCGATTACAGCTACGAAGAGCTCGACTACGACCACGATATAACCGAATACGAAGCCGCCGCGACTTCTCAGCCGCTGTTCAGAATGGCTATCGAGTACACGCTCGAGGAGAACGGACTGACGCAGAGGATGTCGGCGAAGAGCATAAGCTTTGACGAGAACGTTTACACGCTCGACTACCTGCAGGTCAACCCGTGGTTCGGATGCGGCAACGGCACGAACAAGGGCTTCACGTTCATCCCGGACGGCAGCGGCACGCTGACGCGGTTCGAGGACGTGAGCAAGCCGCTGACGATAACCTCAAACGTCTACGGCCCGGATTACGCGTATTATACAACTGATCCGGCGCACAGACAGACGATGAGACTTCCGGTATACGGCGTCGTTGAGAACTACTCGAGCAGAACGGTCAAGGCCGTCACGGTCGAGCTGCCGGAAGATGAATGGTACATCGACGAATTCGGCTACTGGATCAAGACGAAGACCGAGATGCGCGCCACAGTCGTCACGGACAACCGCGGATACTTCGCGATAATGACCGAGGGCGACGCCCTGGCTCAGATTTCCACCGTCAACGGCGCGGGATCGACGCACGTATACAGCACGGTCCAGACGAAATACTTCCCGAGGCCTACCGACTCCTACAGCTTGAGAGAAGCGATGGGCGCCGCGGCCGACGACGCGATGTGGACCGTCTCGGCAAAGAGAAAGTATACCGGCAACTACACCGTAAGATACTTCATGCTCTCCGACGAAGCGAAAGCGGAAGAGTATCAGAAATCCCTTGAAGAGCAGGGAAAGACGGACGATTCCAAATTCTATACCGCCGACTACATGGGCATGGTCAACGCCTGCCGCGATTACCTCGAAAAGACCGGCGTGATAGAGCGACTTAAGGCGGAAGATCTTAAGAGCGATATACCGCTCGTGCTCGAGACTCTCGGCACGGTCGAAACGGAGGACCAGGTGCTCAGCGTACCGGTAACGGTCAAAAAGCCTCTGACTTCGTTCGACGACGTGAAGCTGATGTACGAACAGTTAGCCGAAGCGGGCATCAGCAACATCAAGTTCAAACTCACCGGCTACGCGAACGGAGGTCTTTACTCCGACGTACCGTATAATCTCAAATGGGAGAAGAAGGTGGGCGGAAACAAAGGATTCACGGATCTGATGGAATATGCAAACGAAAAGGACATTGAGATCTTCCCGGAATTCGAGTTCACCTACCTGAACAACACGTCGATGTTCGACGGCTTCTCGTATAAGAAGCACGCCGCAAAGACGATGGATAACCGTTATCCAAGAACTTACTACTACGATCCCGCGTATCAGATGACGAGAAGATGGGGTCCCAACATCATATCCTCCTCGGTGTTTGAATACTTCTACGAGCATTTCGCTCCGAAGCTGCTCAAATACGCGCCGTCCGGCATATCCGTCGGCACGCTCGGATCGGACCTCAACTCCGACTTCGACAAGAAGGATCCGTACAACAGAGAAGACTCCAAGAGCCTCGTGACAGACCTGCTCGCCCAGATGTCTAACGACTTCGGCAAGGTCATGGTGAGCGGCGGCAACCTGTACTCCGTACGTTACGC
>JAFZRM010000205.1 GCA_017619885.1 Clostridia bacterium
GGCACCGAGATACGCGCCGAGGATACTGCCTGCCACCTCACCGGTGCTGTCGCTGTCACCGTCGTGGTTGACTGCCGCGACGATACCCGAAGAGAAATCGTTCTGATGACGAAGGGCGCAGTATATCGCGATCGCCAGGGTCTCCTCGGCGACCCATCCCTGTCCGAGTTCGTTAATATTATCGACGTCCGCGCGGTCGTTTGCGCTGAGGGTGATCGCCTTGCTTACGATCGAGATAAGATCGGACATACAGGGGGCTTCGGCGAAGTGTTCTCCGAACTCGCCGACGCTTTCGTCTATCAGCTCGGGGAGGAGGCGGTCGCCGACGTTTTCATATATGATCTTGTGGATGATATGGACAAGAAGCGCGGCGGGCAGATACCCGAGCGCGTGACCGTGCGTGATCGCCGCCGCACGCGCCGCGAGCTTGTCCGCTTCGAAAAGGCCGTTTTCTTTGAGGAAAGCGATAGACGATACTCTCATGACGCCGCCGCACCCCTTGCTTCGGTTGATCGGGTACGACACGCTCCCCATCATACCGGACGAAAGAGAGTCGACGCAGGTGTTGCCCGGCGCTCTCCGGGAATAGAGTTCAGGGCGTTCCATCAGAGCGGACCCGGTTCCCCGAGGGCGGTCCTCGAATCCGGTGAACTGCGTCGTCAGCCAGTTTTTATACGATTTATAGATGTTTTCGACAGTATCCCCGCCCTGGTTAAGAAGCCCTTCAGCGGTGAACAGGGTCATCTGAGTGTCGTCGGATATGAGCGCCTTCGATGAAACGGGATCGACTGAATACGCCGTGATCCCGTCCTCTCCGTATTTTGTGATTATCGAAGCATAACTCGAAAACTCGACGGAATAGCCAAGAGCGTCCCCCGCCGCTCCGCCGATAAGGCAGCCGAGGATGCGATCGTTTATATCATGTCGTATATTTTCTTTGTGGTCGTCTGTTCCGTCGGCGGGATCTCTGACGGGATCGGAGTTTGCAGTCCTTCCGGCCCGCAAAGCGTCCACAGGCATTATCGGTGCGTTCATGGTTCATTCCTCTGTTCGTAAAGGTTTAAACAGCTCCGTTCGGTAAAGCAGTTACAGCTCCGGCGGGTATTCACGCGCAAAGCAATCACCGCAATACACCTTATCGTTTATGACAGACAGCGCGCTCGGCGGAAACTCTTTGCCGCAAACGGAGCATTTCATCTGCGTTTCTTCGGACTTTTCTCCTCCGGTCTCTTCCCTCTCCGCGATCTTTTTCAAAAAGCAGGAAGAGCAGTACGCTCGGCCGTCAAAGTATTTGCCGTCGCTTGACGTGATCTCTTTATTGCAACCATTGCATCTCAGAGTCGGTGCGGTGGAGGTATTCCCGCGCAGCGCTCTGCCGCCGGAACTGCGCGGCATATTGACATTCTTTTTTTGCCGGATGATCGCTGCTGTTATTACGATTACCGGAGAGGCGAGAAACACCAGAGGAAATATCACGTCGAACTTTCCGGTTACATATCTGCAGAGAAACAACGCCGCATAAAACGCGATAAGGACCGCGAACAATCCGAGCTGCCAGCCTCTGAACAGACGAAAAGGGTTCTTCGGCACATTATAATACGGATCATCCTCTTTATTCTTTTTCACGGTTACTCCCGTCCTGTAGATGACCCCTCCGACAAAAACCTGACAAGACATGACGTACAGTAGGATCATTATGTGTACGCGGGAATCAGTCAGAGCAGCCGGCATCAGCCAGCACGTCAGGATCAGAAGCAGTCCGACTGCCCGGAGTATGTTCCCTGTTTTGCTTTTGCCCTTCGCTTTCATGATGGCACTATCCCCGTGTACGAACGATCATTTTTCACCGAAGCCCTTGAAATAGTATCCGTCTATTTCTGAAAAGCCTTTTTCCGCGTCGAAAGCGGGCAAGTCGATCGTTTCGTCCGCGACGAGGATCTCGCCTAAAAACGCGTAAATCTGCGCGGATCCGTCTTTGTAAGTATAGCTCACGTAGACTTGCTCGCCGGAGATCTTATAGTAACACTGAGTCACTCTGCCATCGTCGTCATACACAAACCGCATATCGTCGTTCGAAGGATCGTCCTTCGTGAGGTCGAGCTTCACAGCGTCGGCCGGCTTCTTATATGCCGAGACAGCCTTGTCGCCGTCATTTTCCGCGGAAACGGCGGAGCTGTCCTTGACGCTTTCCTGACTGTTTTCGTTTTTTGCCGAGCATCCGCTCGCGATGAACGCCGCGAGAAGGAGCAGCGCCGTCAAAGAGATGAGTTTTTTCATTTTTGATCCTCCGAATTAAGTAGTTTATTGACTTCTTTCACAGCCGTTTCGTATCTCTCCTGATATGAACCGCTGACTGTAACGAACGTTCTGCCGTGTGAACGGAGCAGCTCTTTTATCTGTTCGCTGTATTTCTCCCGGTCGTCACGGATAACCTCGCTGCGGTCGCCGTCCTGAACGAATTCGACGTCAGGCTCGAGAAACAGTATAAGGTCGTATTCGTTGACTTTGTCTACGGCGTCTGACAACGCTTTATTCTTTTCGATCCCCGGGTCGTCGAGGAAAGCCATATAGAACTGCGTGATGAGCGCGTCCGTATCTATGAACAGTACCTTGTTGCTTTGCTGTGCAGCTTTGATCTCGTTCAGCTTATGCTGAAGCAATATCTCGGTGAAATCCGAGGAGAGCATCAGCATATCCGTCCCGCTTCGCTCGGAGATCTCGCGCCCGGCCTCGTCGATGAAGTTGGTGTTGAAACGGTTGGCGAGGTTGATCGTCAGTGTCGATTTGCCCGTGCTCTCGCCGCCCATCAGGAGCACTTTCTTAACGTAATACGGTCTGACAACGTTTGGGAGCCAATCCCAATGTGCATACGGATCGCGGCGGATCTCACTCGAACTGATACCGTTTCGCGGGAAGATATAAAGCTCGCTGTCGGGGTAGCATTTATTCCAGAAGCTGTCCTCGCCGTAATCGCTGCCGCAGAAGACGACGTCGATATGCTTTGAGATCTGCGCCTTGACCTTCGCGGCGTCGCGATGCCAGTAATCCTCGGTATACTCGTCCTTTGACGGCGCATCGTCCTCGAGGGTGATGATCTTCACATTGCCGATATGCTTA
>JAFZRM010000206.1 GCA_017619885.1 Clostridia bacterium
CGCGGTGCAGAAGTGCGGCTGCAAGTTCCATTTCGGATCGGACGCGCATCTCGCGCCGCTGAGCTTCGTCGGCGCGCACGAAAAACTTGAACGAGCGGCGGAGCGTATCGGCGTGACGGCCGATCATCTGTGGCGCCCGTGGGAGGAGAAATGAAATGAAGAAAACGGTGATAATTCTTTTACTGACGGCACTGCTTTTAACTATGTTCGCATGCGGCGAAAAGGAATCGCCGGCGGCGTATCTGCCGTCGATCCGGTACGACAACGTACCGCTTAACTCGTATTCTGTTCTGATCTGGCGCGGGAACGGCCCGGCGGACGGCGGCGGACCGGGCGCGGAGCACACGCCGGAGGAACTGATATCGATTTATTACAGCAATATTCCCGAGACGCATATCTTCAACGGCGCCGTTACGCTCAAAAACGGCAGCGATAAAAACGCGACTTTCACGATCAGCTTCGTCGGCGTTTATACGAAAGACGGCGAAAAGACGGAGTACGGCGAGGCCGATCTTTCCGCGCTTCCCGACGGTTTGTATATTATTTGCGTCAAAACTACGAAAAGCTGGTCCGGCGGGGCCGACGAGAGCAATTATCTGTTTGCAAAGGTGTTGAAGGACAATGACGGGTTGGAAGAAACTTGTATCCCTGCTTGAAAACAACGCGCCGGGCGCTTATATGGCGGCGGAGATGACGGAGGGCGGGTATACGGAGCATCAGTTCCGCATGGGAGCCGGCGCGCACAACACGTATTCGCTGTCAAAATCAGTGACCTCCTGCGCCGTCGGCATACTTGAAGCCGAGGGGAAGCTGAAGGACACGGACACGCTGTATTCTCATATACCCGAATACTTCCCGCAGGGATACGATAAAAAATGGGAATCGGTCAGGCTGTGCGATATCATGCGTCACAGGACCGGCGTCGGCGAGGAAGCGAATATCGACATCGACGTCATGGACTTCTGGGCTGACGGTCACGACGATTTCGCGTCGTACGTGCTCGGTCTGCCGATCGTGCACGAACCGGGACAGGGACCGTTCGTCTACTGCGACACGAACTATTATCTGATCGGTCTCGTCGTCGAGAAGATCAGCGGCATGACGCTCGCGGAATTTCTGCAGCAGCGGATGTTCAACGTGCTGAGGTGGCGCGGCCACGCCTGGGGCGCCTGCCCGAAGAACCATACTCTCGGCGGCACCGGACTGTTCGCGACGGCGCGCGATCTGTGCGCGTACGGGCTTATGCTCGCCTGCGGCGGAGAATTCGAAGGCCGGCGCATACTTACGCCCGGATGGATCGAAAAAGCCCGCGGAGAGCGCGGGCAGTACGGATACGGCTTCACGAATTCGTCGACCGGCAGATACTTCATCACAGGCGGCGCGTACGGCCAGTGCGTCTATATCTTTCCGGAAAAACGTCTGTCTCTTTGCGTTCTCGGACACGATATGCCGCTCGATCTGATACGTAAAGAGATCATACCGCTGTATCTTGATTGAAAATAGCTGAATTCGCCATTTTGAAAATGCAATAATAGTAGCTATGATATATAAAAAGGGGTGTTAAATGAGAAAAACTTTCTTTATGATTTTAATCTCATTGTTTTGTTTGAGCGTATTTTATGGCTGTGATCCTGTATTACCGACTGAGAATATCGTTGCAGTTTATGAGCCTAATCCGTTGATTCAAGGATCTTCTGCTGATATTGAGATTATTTATCCCGATACAACCGGTACGCCTATTGTTGAATGGACTGATCAAAAAGTTGAAGTAATAAATGGTAACGATATTGTTGAAGTTTCCGGACTTAAAATTACGGGATTAAAACCCGGAAAAGCCGTATTAAAAGTTGAGGTTAAGGCAAATTGTGCTTACGGAGGAATTGTTATCGACAAGCCGGTGTTTTCTACCGAATTGGAAGTGGAGGTGGAAGGATCGTAATCAGAGACGGTTCTTCTTATGACGAGAATCATTATTTTAAATGATTTCGCCGCAATTCGCATCAGGAAAGCCCTTTTTGTAAGCTAAAAGTCAGTAAGTGCGCACTTAACAAAAGCAGGCTGAAATTAAAATCAGTCTGCTTTTTTGTCGGTATAATGAAGACGCCCGCGTTCCTTAATCAGCTCCGAAGGAGCGTCTTCATTCCTTCGTTAGCCCGCGCGGGCGTCTTCATTTTTTTACGCTTTACGTCGTCCGATGAAAGTCATGCCGAGAAGCGCCGCGGCGGCCGCGAGCATCATCGCCGCGACGGACGCGTCCGCCGTCTGCGGATTCTGCGGCGTCACGTCCGGCGACGTCGTACCGGGATCGGTCGTCTTCGCCGGCTCCTGTCCGTTCTCGCTCGAATACGTCAGACGCCAGATGTCGACGGTCTGTCCGTCCTCGAGCTTCGCCACGGCGTAAAGCTCGACGTTCTCGCCCTTCATGACCGGGATGTTCTCGATCCTGAAACGGACCGATTCGCCGTCGGCGTAGCCGAGCGCCGCCGCCTGACCGGCGATGACCGCGTCGTCGCCGCCCCTGTACTTCGGGGAACCGAGCACGACGTTATCCCCGTAACGGTAGCCGAATTCGGTGATCTTTCCCTCGTCGGCGTACCAGCCCCAGAGCGTGATCGTACTGTCGGTCACGTTGCCGAGGTCGGTGCCGGTGACGTCGTTGTTGCCGACGGATGCGAGGTCTGTCGCGCCGTCCGCGCCGAAGACCTGGTCGGCGGAGGTATGGCCGACTGCCGCCGCGCTCACGGTCAGCACCGCGATGAAGGTCAGCGTCAGGGCCGCTGTAATAATCTTTTTCAAAATCACAAAAGCTCCTTTGGATTGATAAAACCGCGGGCATGACGCCCGCGGTAATATTATTCTCCGGCTGATGTGATTTTATGAGCGGAATAAATTTCCGTCATTTAAGGCGCGGCAGGATGCGCTCGAACCATTCGTCCGCCTGCTTTTTCTCCTCGTCGGACGCTTTTACGAACGGCAGAAATTCGCTCTTGACGTAAAGCACGTCGTCGATGACGTTCGTGTCGTTCTCGCGCAGCTTGGCGATGAATTCTGCGACCTCTTTTTCCGGTCTGTCCGTGTAGAGCGCGACGTTCTTTACGATGCCGGGCCGCAGGTTCGTTACGAAGCGGCGGACCTCGTCGGGCAGTCTCGTAAGCTGCGACATGCCGAGCACGAGCAGTTTTTCCTTGTCGAGAGAATAATCCGGCGGGATCTTGTCAGGCTTGTAATCGTCGGAATTCTTTGACAGGTGATCCGCAAGATCGAGGATCTTCTTTTTTGAAGAAAAATATATGACTCTCATTTTCATGGCTGCATCGCTCCTCGTTTTTTTCTTATTATAACACCTTTTTTTCGACAAGTCAAGACGCAATAATAAAATAATGTACCCGATACGAAACATACAATTCCAAAACTCGTCAAAAAGTTATGTTGAATACGCCGTTATAATATGCTAAAATAAACTGAAAGAATATTATTACGACGAAAGGTACTGCGAAAATGAAAAAGATCATGGTTTTTCTGCTTGTTATGACGTTGTGCTTTTCCGCCGTGACGATCACGTCGTCGGCGACGGAGAGCGAGCTGCCCAAACTTATCTACGAGCCGTTCACGATGACTGTCAAAACACGCAGTCAGGCTGTGGTCAGCGTCACCGCGAGCGGCGACGGACTGAAATTCAGCTGGCTCATGCAGACGTGTGAGGACGGCAATGATCACACATTCGACTTCACCAAGGACGCCGGCATAAAGGCTTTTGAGGCTCTCGACCCCGAGGGAAAAATGAAAGTCTCGTTTAAGACCGAGGATCTCGGCGACAAGAAAGTCAGACATCAGCTCATTATCGACAACATCATCGAATTCAATCTCGGCGCGAAGGCGACCTGCACCGTGGCGAACGGCGCGGGCTACAGAAACTGCGATCCCGCGTATATCTATACGAGATACAACGCGCCGATGC
Source organism: Clostridia bacterium (assembly GCA_017619885.1). Lineage (GTDB taxonomy): Bacteria > Bacillota > Clostridia > Oscillospirales > CAG-272 > UBA1248. The sequence continues at coordinate 3,959 of JAFZRM010000206.1, forward strand.
AGCTCGATCTGCAGATGATCGCGGAATTCGCCGTACGGCGCGGGAAGCTCGTCAAACTTGCCGCAAACGCCTTGATCCCGAACAGCGCGGAATACGATTTCGACGATCTTGAATTCAACTGGTACGAATCGTACGACGGAACGAAAGAAAACTCGGCGGCGCTCGACGAGCACGACCCCGTCCTCATGGCGGCGGCGTATGCCACGACGCCCGGCCCGCACTCCTTCTACTGCGGTATTTACATCAGATACGGCATAACGGACTTCTACTACGAGACCGGCGTCACGCATATGGAGGTCTACGATCCCCAGATCATCGTTTCGTTCGACAAAGACGTGCTGACGCTGAACAAAGACCAGGAGGGTACGGTCAATATGACCGTGACGGTCGATCCCGAGACCGACCGCGGCGAGCTTTCGTATCAGTGGGCCTTCGGATACACCCCGGATGATATGACGATACTGGTACCCGGCGAAAACGGCGCGTCCATGACGCTCATGGGCCCGAACGCGCCCTCGGTGACGTATTATACCTGCATAGTGACGAACACGACCGATGATAACTGCAAATATGACAACTTGTCGAATGAAATGCCGTACGTCAAAGTCATATGCACGGGCGTGAAAGGCGCGAAGATAATCGAGCAGCCGCACGACGCGGAAGTCACGGCGGGAGAAGACGCGGTCTTCAGCGTGAAAGCGGAAAACGCGATCAGTTATCTGTGGTATGTGGTCCCCTCCGACAGCGACTTCCCGGTCGCGCTCGACGGCGCGTCGCCGAGCATCGTGGAGGGCGTCAATACCGATACGCTCACCGTACACACGCCCGACGATATAAGCGATTTCAAATATTCCGGATTCTTCTGCGAGATCGAAGAGCCGAGCGGAACGACGCAGCGGACGAACGTCGCGAGCCTCACGGTCAAAGAGGCGCCGCGCTGGGACGTCCCCGAGGTCATCGGCGTATATCCGCAATACGACATCGAAGCTCACGTCGGCGACGATCTGACGCTCAAAGTCGACGCGAAAGCGCCGGACGGAGCCCATATCGACTCCAGATGGTTCATGAAGAAAAACGGCGCGGACGATTCAGAGAAGAAAATGGTCTACTCGGGACTCGAATATAAACCCGATACGAGCGTTGAAGGCATATTCGATTATGAGCTGGTTATGGTCAGCGCCGGAGAGGGCAAAGGCGAAAGCGAATACAAGACCGTCCTGTTCAGAGTCGTTTACCTGCCCGCGGAAGCCGCCTCGGATACGACCGCGGACGGCGGCCAGACCGGCACCGTTCCGGTCAACACCGGCGCTGTGACCTCCGACGGCGGTGAAAGCGCGCGCGGCAGCGTAAGCGTCATCACGGTCGTGCTTGCCGCACTGATCGGAGTGCTCACGCTCGCACTTGCCGGAGTCGGCATTTACGTGCTTGCCAAAAACAAAAAGAAGAAATAAATCGACCTGACCCGCCGCCCGGTACCGGCTGATACCGGGCGGTCTTTTTATCCGTTACGCGATATATAAGTTAATAATGCGGACACAATTATACCATAAATAATCATTGAAAAGCGGTACCGCGCATGGTAAAATAATAAAAAATAAACGTATTAAGGAAGGAAAAGTCATGAAAAAAATAACGGCTGTCATTATATCGCTTCTCCTCATACTCCCGTCGCTTATGATCACGACTCCGGTCAGCGCCGCCGGGTATGAGCCGCCGAAGCTGGTTTACGAACCGATAACGATGACGATCAAAACAGGCTCACAGGCTGTGCTGACCGTGGTCGCCGAAGGTGAAGGGCTCCGTTTCGCCTGGGTAATAGCGACAAGCGAGGCCGGTCAGGACCACACCTTCTATATCGACCATAAGGAAGCCATAGACGGTTTCCAGGCGCTTGACGGCAAAGGCAAGATGAAAGTGTCTTTCAAGGAAGAAAAACTTGAAAACAACAGAGTGAGCCATCAGCTCATAATCGATAATATCATCGACCTCAATTACGGCGCCGCCGTGACGTGCACCGTCTCCAACGAGCACGGATCAACCGTATGCGACACCGCGTATATCTATACAAGCGAGACCGCGCCGGCACAGATGAACGTGCAGATGCTGGCGAAATTCTCCGTCAGAATTGAGAAACTCGTAAAACTCGCCGCCAACACGATAATCCCGAGCGGCGCCGGCTACGATGACGACGACGTCGAATTCAACTGGTATCAGACGATGAACGGCGACAAGGCCGCGGGCTTTTCGCTTGACGAGCACGACCCGGTCCTCATGGCCGAGGCTTACGCGCCGACCGCCGGAACTTACTACTTCTACTGCGTCATATACGTGAAGCACGGTATATCCGACTACTATTACGAGACCGGCGTCACGGAAATGACCGTGTACGAGACGAAGAACGTCATCAAATTCGATAAAGACGAGCTCGTTTTAAACGACGGCGAAAAGGGGACCGTCACCGTGACGGCGACCGTCGAGCCGGAAAAGGACAAAGGCACGCTGACTTATCAGTGGTATATGGGCTTCTCGCCGTACGATATGTCGACCGAGGTGCCCGACGCGACGTCGCCCACTATCGAGATCACCGGCGCCAACTGGAGCGCGACGAGATTCTATACCTGCATCGTCACCAACCACACGACCGACGATTTCGAATTCGACAATTCAAAGGACAATAATCCGTACGTCAAGGTCGTTTACACCGGCAAGAAGGGCGTGACCTTCAAAAAACAGCCCGCCGACGTTGAAGTCATAGAGGGAAATCCCGCGACGTTCACGGTAGAAGTCGAAGACGCGAAGACGTTCCAATGGTATTACATAGCTCCGGGATCGGAAACGCCTATTGAGCTTGAGAATCCCGATCCTAATCTTGTCGAAGGTGAGACGACTCCGTTCCTTACGATCTACCCGAGTCTTGACATGAACGGGGCGAAGTATCTGTGCGAGGTAACAAGTCCTGACGATGTGGTTTCGAGGTCCGACAGCGCCTTGCTTACGGTAAAGGAGGAGCCCGTCTGGTCCGTGCCGGTACTCATCGACAGATCGCCTAACGTCGTCGCGCACGTCGGAGACGACGTCGATATCTGGGTCAGCGCAAAGGCGCCCGAAGGCGCAGAGCTCGAATGCAGCTGGTCCGTGAAGGAGGACGGCTCCTCGACCGAAACGCCGTTCGCCACGGGCCTGCAGTGCAAGCCCGACAACACCAAAGCGGGCAAATTCATCTACACTTACACGATACGCACCGTCGGCGGAACGAAGGAACCGAGCGAATACGTAACGGACGTCTTCACGGTCGAATTCCTGCCCGCCGAAACCGAAGAGGATACGACGACCGGCGCCGGCAACGACACCGCCTCCTCGACGGACAACGGCGCGATCGATCCTCCCGCCACGACTGACGGCGGCGGCGATACGGCGGAGCACGGCAGCGCGGCGGTAATAATTCTCGCCGCTGTGGTCGGAGTCCTTGCGCTTGCGCTCGCGGGCGTTGGGATCTACGTCCTTGTTAAAAACAGAAAGAAAAAATAAAACAAACTGACAGATCGCCCGGAGTCTTTTGACACCGGGCGATCTTCGTCTCCGGTGAAGCTTTTCAGACCGGAGAAACGACGCAACGGCAAAAAAACCGTTGACAACGACTTTATTTCGTGATAAAATAAAAGAAAAACACGGTAAGGAAGGTAAAGGCATGAAAAAGATCACTGCAGTCATAATATCTCTGCTTCTCATACTCCCGGCGCTTTCGGTCGGATCTTTTGCGTCCGCAGCCGACGCCGAGCTGCCGAGGCTCATATACGAGCCTGTCGCGGCGACGGTAAGAACCGGCGATAGAGTCGTCCTCAGCGCAGTCGCGCAGGGTAAGGATCTGCGATTCAGCTGGGTCCTGCGCACAAACGAGATCGGCGCGTCAAAATCTTACGAACTCAGCAAACTCTCCGGGATCGAAGAATTCCAGAACCTCGATACCACAGGGAAGATGAAGGTCTCCTTCAAAAACGAAAAGCTCGGCGACGATCAGGTCAAGTATTCGGTTATAATCGACAATATGATATATCTGAAGAACAACATGGCCGTGTTCTGCACCGTGTCAAACGCCGCGGGCTCGAAGGAGTGCGATCCGGCGCTGATCCGCATCAGCGATACCGCGCCCGCGCAGGCGGATATTTCGCTCATCGCGGAATTTTCGGTAAGACACAAAAAGCTTGTGAAGCTGTTCTGCGAAGTACTGGTACCGAAAGACGCCGGTTATACCGACAATGACGTGGAGTATTACTGGTTCCAGACGCCGGACGGGGACAAATCGAAGGGAACGCTGCTCCCGTACGAGACCGATCCCGTGCTGATGGCGGACGGTTACGCGACCGGGACCGGCACGTTTTACTATTATTGCCAGGTGTTCATCAACTACGGCGCTTACAGCTACTATTACGAGACCGGCGTCACCGAAATGACGGTGTACGATCCGAAAAACGTGATAGAATTCAATCACAGCGAAATAGTGCTCCACAACGGAATGACTCAAAACATAATCGTGACGGCTAAGGTAGACCCCGAAAAGGACAGGGGCGAGCTTTCGTATCAGTGGTACGCGGGCGACTCTCCGGACAGCATAAATGAAAAGATCACCGGCGAGACCTCGTCGCTTCTGACGCTGACCGGCGGAAAAAACAAGATAACAAGGTATTATACCTGCGTGGTAAACAACCATACGAGCGACGAATTCGATTTCGACAATCTGTATGATGAAAAACCGTACGTGAAAGTCACGTTCACCGGCGACGATCCTGTCATAATAAAAGAACAGCCGAAGGACGTTGAGGCCGAGTCAGGCGAGACCGTGCAGTTCAGCGTAAAGGCGGACAACGCTAAAAGCTACCGCTGGTACATGTTCGACAAGGATAAGGGAGAAGTGGTCCCGCTCGGCGACGAGCCCGACGTGTATTCCGGCATCGACACCGACACGCTCACCGTGAAGGCGCTGCCGGAGCTTGACGGCAAGATCTTCTTCTGCAATATCGCGAACGGCAGCGACATCTACGATTCGTCCGCTCTCGCGATGCTCACCGTGCACGTGCCCGAGCCGGCGGAATATCCGAAGCTTGAAAGCGTGCGCGAGGAGATCGTCGCGCACGTCGGCGGCGACGTGAAGCTGACCGTCAAGGCGTCCGTCTCCGACGGCGGAACGCTGCATTACAAGTGGTACACCGTGGACGTCGACCCGGCAGTAGCCGGACCGTACGGCACGTACGTGACCGCCGTGATAACGGACGCGGCGGATTCGCCTGAATACAGGCCCGACAACACCAAGGAAGGCGTGTTCTACTATATCTGCACCGTCGAGAACGTGGCGGAGGGCAAGGGCGAGCAGGAGAAGGCGATGAAGATATTCGCGGTATCGTTCACGCCCGCCGAGCCCGGCACGTCAGGCGAGGTGACGACCGACGCAGAAACGGACGGCGGTGAAGGCGCCGGTTCGTATACCGTGCCGCTGACGATCCTGACGATAGTGACCGGAGTCCTCGCACTCGCGCTAGCCGGAGTCGGCATTTACGTGCTTGTTAAGAACAAAAAGAAGAAATAAGCGATAAAAGATCCCGGGATCGGCTGATCCCGGGATCTTTTATTTTACTGCGCCGCATCGGGCGAGATCATGAACGCGAGCGCCGGCAGCCCGGTCGAGCTGTACAGCTGCGCGTTCTTTTCCGTGACGGTGTTCTCGAACGCGTAGGCGAGCATCGTCGTTTTCGCGTCGTCCGGCGCGTGCACGATCACTGTATCGGCGGATATTATCTCCGCCTCGCAGTTCTTCGTCTTGTTCGCGGTGCCGATCGAGAAGCCCGCGACGGACGCGCCGCCGGACGTCGATGTGAGTCCGCCGCCGACGTTTTTGAATTTCACGGTCACCGTTTTGCCGTCAGCCGACAGCACGGCGCTGACCGGCTCCGGCGACAGACAGTCGTTTGCGTCGCCGACTCCGTACTGCTGCGCCATCACCGCTTTGACGATGCGCTCCGCGAGCGCTTCTTTTTTGTATGAATGCATGTAGTCCGCGTAGCCGTTTTCCGGACCGAGGTCGTACGACGGTATCAGCGTGCAGTTGTCGAGCTGCAGATACGACGTGTACTGCGACACCCTGAGCGTGCGCAGATACTGCAGCCACCCCTCCGACGCCTTAGTGTACGAGCAGAGCTGTACGTTGTAGATCGGAAAATCCTGACCGAAGCGGGCGCGCAGCTCGTTGAAATACGCGGTCACGTGCTTTGAATAATCCTTCGCCGACTTGTTGTTCGCGGATTCGCTCTCGCCCTGGAAATAGATCATTCCGCTGATCTGAAGACCTACGAACGGATGCATCAGCGTGTTGTAGTATCCCGCAACGAGGGCCGTGGAGCCGGCTTTGAATCCGAATCCTTCTGCGATCTCCTTCGGCATCAGCTCCTGTATCATCGCGCTCGCCGCCGCCGTGCTTATGACGCCGACCGGCACGCCGGACTGCGCCGCAAGATGGCGCGCGAAGAAGAATCCGAGCGCGGTGGACGCCAGCATGTCGCTCTGCGACGCGCGCTTCCATTGCCACATCTTTGACAAAAGCTCCGGCTGAGGCTTCAGCTGCTGACCGCTGTACGTCATCGCCGTGGAGCCGAGCTGCATAAGTATGCGTATGGGCTCGTTGTCGTCGAATTCCGGCATGCCGGCTTTCGGCACTATCTGACCGAGCGTCAGCTCGGCGTTAGACTGACCGTTGATTATCCAGACGTCGCCGAACAGCACGTCTTCAAACAGAGCGGAGTTGCCGCATTCGTCCTCGATCAGCATTTCCGTCGGCTCCGCCGAAGCCGGGCACGGCGTAAACGTCAGCTTCCACTTGCCGTCCTGAACCGTCGTATATCTTACCTGACCGTTTATCGTCCCGCGCACTATCGCGCCCTCGCGGTTCGATCTGCCCCAGACGTAGAACTTTCTGTCGCGCTGCAGCACCATGTGGGAGCTGAACAGGGTCGGCATTATCAGAAACGAATCGGGGTCTTCGACCGGCGTGAATTCGTCCGGGACGAAATACGTCTCGGTGTCCTCCTCTGTCTCCGTTTCCGTCTCGGTTTCCGTCTCCGTATCGGTTTCCGGTTCGGTTTCTGTCACGGTGACCGTGTCGGGAGACGGCTCCGTCACGCCTGCGGTCGAATCGGCGGAGGTGTCGCCGGGGGTTTCGGTGCATCCGGCGAGCACGGATACCGCGGTCGCCAGTGCGAGAAGCAGTGAGATCACTTTTTTCATTGCAGTCTTTTCCTTTGTCAGAATCGTTCAAACGCCGGTCAGATCGAACGCCGGCGTGTAGCCGGGATCCTGCGAGCCGGGATCCTGGAAAAATCCGCGGAACCCGAGCCGCAGCGCTTCGTCCGCGACGCGGCGGTATTCGTATCTGGTGAGTTTTCTGTTTATTTCGTAAAATTCCCTCGCGCCGTACATCGGCACGTACTGTGCGAGCAGCGACAGAAGGAACAGGTCCCTGTCGTAGTTTTCGTGCAGATACCGCAGTACAGCTATGCTCTCGTCTTTATTAGAGGGCAGGACGAGGTGGCGCACTATCACGCCGCGCCGCATCATGCCGTCGCCGTCGTATTCGCAGCCCCCGCACTGGCGCAGCATCTCGAAAAGCGCCTCCGCGGCGACTTCCGGATAATCCGGCACGCCGGAATATTTTTGCGACAGCGCCGGGCTTACGTATTTGAAATCCGGCAGGTATATATCGACGTATCCGTCGAGCCGCCGCAGCGTCTGTGTCCGCTCGTAGCCCGACGTGTTATAAACTATCGGCACCGACGGCCTGTAAATGTCGAGCGCCCTGATTATATCGTTCACGTACGGTGTCGGTGAAACGAGATTTATATTGTGACAGCCGGCGTCCTCAAGCTCTTTGAATATCTCGGACAGTCTTTTTACCGTCACGGCTTTTCCCGCGCATCCGTACGACAGCGGGCTGTTCTGGCAGAAAACGCAGGACAGCGAACAGCCGGAGAAGAATATCGCGCCGGAGCCGCCGCTCCCCGAGATCGGCGGCTCCTCGTAGTAGTGAGGCGCCGCTCTGCCGATCCGAAGACTGTCACAGCCGCACAGACCGCGCTTTTCGGGGCGCGCCGCACCGCATTTTCTCGGACAAAGTGTACAATTTAACATAAAATTCCTTTACAAACGCGCATTTAAGGTATATAATGAAGAAAAAAACGGAGGTATATACCGTGTGGGAAGAACTTGACAGACTCTGTGAGCGTGCAGTCGAAAATTATCTCGTTCCGTCCGCGGCGGTCGCGGTGGGCGACGGCAACGGAGTGTATTATAAAAAAGCGTTCGGGTATTCGCGCGTCATCATGAACGAGGACAGGCCCGACGGCGTGTTTCACGGACCGATCCCGGAGAACGCCGTAAAGGCGACGACGGACACCGTATACGATATGGCGTCGCTGTCGAAGCTGCTGTCGACGACGATGGTCGTCCTGCGCCTCGTGGAGGAGGGAGAGATGACCCTGGCCGACACGGTCGGCAGATATTTCCCCGACGCGCCTGAGGACAAGCGCGACATCTCCGTCAAGCAGCTTATGACGCACTGCAGCGGCATAACCGCTCATTTCAATCTCGAATCGGAGTGCGCCAAGGGCTTCGACATCCCGCACGCGGTGCTCAACTATCCGCTCAAATACAAGACGGAGACGAAAGTCGAGTATACCTGCATGGGATACATACTCCTCGCGAAAATGGCGGAGGTCTGCACCGGCAAAAGGCTCGACGCGCTCGCCGACGAGCTCGTATTCGGGCCGCTCGGCATGAAGCGCACGGGCTACTGCCCGTCGGAGAACCCGAGATTCGACGGCGCAGATATAGCTACCGAGGAATGGTCTCCGCGCATCGAAAGATATATCCACGGAGTAGTGCACGACGAAAACGCTAGATGGTCCGGCGGAGTCTCCGGCAACGCGGGCGTGTTCTCGTGCCTTGACGATCTGTGCAGATTCGGCACGATGCTGTCACGTCACGGCGAATTTGACGGAAGGTTCCTGTCGCCGCGCACGTTCGAGCTCGCGATAACGGATCATACTCCGTACGGACCGGAGCACAGAGGCCTCGGCTTCCAGCTCACGAACGGCGGCTACAGCGCCACGGGCGACCTGTTCGCGCCGAATTCGTACGGCCACAACGGCTTCACCGGAACGTCGCTTTACTGCGACAGACAGACGGGAATGTACGTGATACTGCTGACGAACAGGGTCCACTACACGCGGCAGAACGACGGCCTTTACCGCTTCCGCCGCACGCTGCACAACGCGGCGACCGCCTGTTATCCGCGTATGATTATACAACACTGAAAAATATTTGTTGTATAGTGTTTGTTGAATTTTTGTAAAAAGGTGATATTATGCTGAAAAAAATAGCGGCCGCCGTGCTGTTTCTCTCGTTTTTGCTCGCTGTCTCGCCGTCGGCGGAGACGAGCGGAGAGGAGCTTTATTACGCGGCCGATCTGTCCGACGGGGAGCTGCCGCGCGGGACCGACGTCACCTTCGGCGAGGACGGTTATATAGGCGCGGAGCGCGGAGCGCTCGTAATGGAGGCGTCGGCTACTTATCCGCCGGTCTCCACCGTGCTTTTCCCGTACAGGACGCCCGACGCGCCGTTCACGTACGGATGCGTGATAACCGTCCGCGAGTATCTGTCCGGCGGCTGCTGGTTCTCGCTGTGCTTCGGCGCGGAAAACGAGGATCGGACGTATCAGTTCACGGTGTTCTGCGGACCGGACGGCGGCGGCGCCTGCTTCAGACATAAAAGCGGACCGTCCACGTGGAAGACGCTTTCGTCCGTGCCTTATTCGCGGCTCGAGCAGGCGAGCGGAGCGTTCATCGACAGAGGCGTATCTGACACGCCCGTTACCGTTTCCGTCGCCGTCAGCGACGGCGTCGCCTACGGTCTGATCGACGGCGAGCTCGTCCTCGAGGCGAGGATCGCGGGCGGCGCCGAAGGTTACGTCGGCATCGACGGCAGAGGAGTGAAACTCGACGCGGAAAACGTGACCGTGTCTTCCCGCCTGCCGCGCCAGGCGTCGGCGAGCGACGCTTTCAACACCGTTCTTTACGAGCCGCAGACCGGCATCGTCAACCCGCCGGCGGTCATCCGCCGCGACAAGAACACGGGCGGCGAATTCTCTGCGGACCGCGCGCTGCCCGCCGCGGTGCTTCTGACTCTGCGCGCCGTAGACGGACAGCTGCGGGTCTACGACGGAGCCGTCGACCTCGGCGATCTCGCCTCGCGGCTCGGCCGCTTCGAAGGGCTCGCGCTGCCGGCGTTCTCGGTATCCGACGAGACGTGCGCGGCGCTGCTCGCGTCGTATCTGACGTCGGAGGGCATCGACGACGCGTTCGTCGTCGTCAACCGCTCGCCGCTCGTGACGGCGTTTTCGGGACTCCCGTTCGTGCGGATTGTCATGGATATGTCGTCGCGCGACGCGGCGGACGTGTCCGAGATCGTGAAGGTCCTTTATTCAAACAATATCCGCACCGTCCTGCTCTCCGCCGCGGCGGCGGACGGCGACACGGTGTACGAACTGCATAAACGGCTCGTAACGGTATGGGCGGCGGGAGCTTCCGGCGACACCGAAGCCGAAGCCGTGCTGTCCGGCGTCGACGCCGTCGTCACTAACGACCACGACGCGGTCATCGGCTTCATGCAGAGCGTGACCGAGCCGACCGTCGTGCGCCGTCCCGTCGTAATATCCGACGGCGGCAACGGCGACGCCGCGCCGCGCGGATCGCTGCCAGCCGTCGTCTCCGCGCTCGAGCACGGCGCGTCGGCAGTTCGCGTCACCGTAAGGAACAGCCGCGACGACGTGCCCGTCATAAGCGAAACGGAGCTGACCACCGGCATGTCCGCGGAGCTGCGCATATCGGAATCGAACGTTTCGGCGCTTAAAACGCTGACGTATACCGATCCGAGGGTGAGCGCGGGCGAAGGCATCGCCACGCTCGAGGAGCTTTTTGAAAAAGTCTACCGCGATTTTCCCGACCCGGTATTTTATTTGCAGGTCTTCGACGGCGAAACCGTCGCGTCCGCGCTCGCGCTGGCGGAGGAATACGATATGAAACAGCGCTGCGTGATCCTGTCGGACGAGCCGCCGGTCCTCGACGCCGCGCTCTCGTCGGGCGCCGCGGTCGCGTACACGGCGGAGCTCAACGTCTGGGACGGCAGAAGCGCCGGCTCGTCGCTTTGTTCGCTTTTGCGCGTGCTCGTAAGATACGATTCGGCGTATTACGGCGACGAAGCGTTTATGCCGGATGAATTCCTGCGCCCCGCCTCGCAGAGAGGCGTGTTCGCGGTCGCCTCGTCCGGCGGCGCCGGCATCCTCGGCGGCTTCGGCGGCTTCACCGCGTCGTCTTCCGAAACGTCGCGCCTGCCTTACGGCCTTTACGCGAGCGTCGGCGAGGACGGCAGGATCGACGCGAGGCTCCGCTACTACGACGGCACGGACCGCGACGTAACGGCGCTTTGCTCGATAATGACCGTCAGCGGCGAGCCCGTGCTCGTCTCCGGAGCCGTTTCCGGTGAGGGGAAGTTCGTCGTCACCTGTCCGCTGACCGCGGAGAACGGCAGCAGATACAGGCTCGGCTCCCGTGTGCTCACGGTCACGGAGCATCCGGCGGAGACGGAACCCGGCGGCGACGAACCGGCGGCGGTCAGCGCGGCGGTCACCGCGGCGATAATCGCCGGCGGCGCGGCGGTCGTAGCGGGCGGGCTCATAATCCTCGGCGTACTCAACCGCAAAAAGCGGAAAAACAGCGCGGATAAGGACTGAGAGCCGAAAAAAGTCGATCTGACCGGCTATATTTAATAAATTTTTTATATTTACCTGTTGACAAAACGAACCTTTTGTGGTATACTGACCACAATTGTGATTATAAACCACGTATTGTGCCGCCCGAAAAACGCGGTGCGATGAAAGGAAAGAGAATGAGACCCGGGGGTCAGCCTCAGAAGGATCTGACAGTTGGATACAACAGTTCCGTAAAGCTCGTCAAGAGCGATGGAGCGGCGTTACTGTACGTCGCGTCCGACTGCGCGCCGCATATAAGAGCGGCGGCGGAGCAGATCGCAGACGAGCACGGCGTCCCCGTGGACGGCTCTATGAGCATGGCGCAGCTGCAGCAGCTGTGCGGCATCGACGTGGGCTGCGCGGTATGCGCGGTCCGCAGCAAAACAGATACCCGCGGCTAAGGCGTTTTTCCGGAGCCTTGCCCGAAGTATAAAACATAATTCCGTATGAAAGGAGGAAATCCATGCCGACATTCAATCAGCTCGTTAAGAACGGCCGTCAGCAGAAGGTGTACAAGTCCAAAGCCCCCGTGCTTCAGAAGAGCTACAACTCGCTGAAGAAACGCGCTACGGATCAGAGCTCTCCGCAGAAGAGAGGCGTCTGCACCAAAGTCACCACAGCTACACCCAAAAAGCCGAACTCCGCTATCCGTAAGATCGCGAGAGTCAAGCTTGTCAACGGTCTTGAGGCAACGTGCTATATCCCCGGAATCGGTCATAACCTGCAGGAGCACAGCGTAGTTCTCATACGCGGCGGCAGAGTTCGTGACCTCCCCGGCGTACGTTACCACATCATCCGCGGTACGCTCGATACGCAGGGCGTTGCCAAGAGAATGCAAGGCCGCTCGCTCTACGGAGCAAAGAGACCCAAAACCAAATAATCTCACGTCAGGTGAGAGAGTACAGAAAAGTATTCTTAATATGACGGCATAAATCATACGGAATTGTTTTATATACCGTTTGACCGCCGCATTTACGGATTTTATTTTTCGAGTACCTGTGATATCATAATTCTATATGAAGGAGGGAAGCATAATGCCGAGAAGAGGTCAAATATCAAAGAGAGACGTTCTGCCGGATCCGCTGTATAATTCCAAGCTCGTAACGAAGCTTATAAACAATATCATGCTGGACGGTAAAAAAGGCGTTGCTCAGAAGATAGTTTACGACGCGTTCGAGATAGTTGAACAGAAATCCGGAAAGAATCCTCTCGAAGCGTTCCAGGCGGCACTTGAGAACATCATGCCGAAGCTGGAAGTAAAGGCTCGTCGTGTAGGCGGCTCCACGTACCAGGTTCCTATGGACGTACGCCCCGAAAGACAGAGAACACTCGGTCTCCGCTGGCTCACGAGATATTCGAGAGAACGCAGTGAGAGAACGATGGCCGCTCGCTTAGCAGGCGAGATTCTTGACGCCATGAACAACACCGGTTCAGCGGTCAAGAAAAGAGAAGATACGCATAAAATGGCTGAGGCTAACAAGGCCTTCGCCCATTACAGAGTTTGATTTCAGGAGTTGTTTTGTAAATGCCGAGAGAATATCCGCTTGAATTAACAAGAAATATCGGGATAATGGCTCATATCGACGCCGGGAAGACGACGACTACGGAACGTATTCTGTTCTACACCGGCAAGACGCACAAGATCGGCGAAACTCACGACGGCTCCGCACAAATGGACTGGATGGAACAGGAGCGCGAGCGCGGCATCACGATAACGTCCGCCGCGACGACCTGCTTCTGGAGAGGGAACAGGATCAATATCATTGATACCCCCGGTCACGTTGACTTCACGGTAGAGGTCGAACGTTCGCTCCGCGTGCTCGACGGTGCTGTCACCGTTTTCTGCGCGAAGGGCGGCGTCGAGCCCCAGTCTGAGACGGTATGGCGTCAGGCCAACAAGTATCAGGTGCCGAGAATGGCGTATGTCAACAAGATGGACATTATGGGCGCCAATTTCTACCGCGTCGTGGATATGATAAGGGAGAGACTCAAAGCCAATCCCGTCCCGATACAGCTCCCGATCGGTCAGGAGGACTCGTTCGTCGGCATCATCGACCTTATGGAGATGGTGGCCGACATAAACTCCACGAACGATCAGGGCAAAGAAGTAATAATCGAAGACATCCCCGCGGACATGCTTGACAAAGCCACGGAGTACCGTGAAAAGATGATCGAGGCGATAGCCGAGACAGACGACGCTCTGATGGAAAAGTTCATATCCGAGGAGGAGATCACGGTCCCGGAACTGAAAGCCGCGCTGAGAAAAGCCGTTATAGCAAACGAGATCATCCCCGTCTGCTGCGGCACGTCCTTCAAGAACAAGGGCGTCCAGAAGCTGCTCGACGCTATCGTGGACTATATGCCTTCGCCTGTGGACATACCCGCGATCAAGGGTACGATCCCCGGCTCGGGCGAACCGGCGGAGCGCCATCCGAGCGATTCGGAGCCGTTCTCCGCACTTGCTTTCAAGATCATGACGGACCCCTACGTCGGAAGGCTCTGCTTCTTCAGAGTATATTCCGGCACGGTCACGGCGGGCACCACCGTCTACAATTCGACGAAGGGCACGCGTGAGCGTATGGGCAGGCTTCTTCAGATGCACGCGAACGACCGCAAGGACATCGACTGCTGCTACTCCGGCGACATCGCCGCGGTGGTCGGCATAAAAAACACGACGACCGGCGACACGTTCTGCGACGAGAAGAAACCGATAATCCTTGAGAGCATGGAATTCCCGGATCCCGTCATCCGCGTCGCCATCGAACCTAAGACCAAAGCCGGTCAGGAGAAGATGGGCATCGCGCTGTCGAAGCTCGCGGAAGAGGATCCGACGTTCCGCACCTATACCGACGAAGAGACCGGTCAGACGATCATCGCGGGTATGGGCGAGCTTCACCTTGAAATAATCATCGACAGGCTCCTGCGTGAATTCAAGGTCGAGGCGAATATCGGTAAACCTCAGGTCTCCTACAAAGAGACGATCAGAAAAGAGGCTTATTCCGATACGAAATTCGCGCGTCAGTCCGGCGGACACGGCCAGTACGGTCACGTCAAGATCAACATCGAGCCGAACGAGACGGGCAAAGGCTACGAATTCGAGAGCAAGGTCGTCGGCGGCGAAGTTCCGAAGGAATATATCCCCGCCATCGACGCAGGTATCCAGAGTGCACTGCAGTCCGGCGTACTTGCGGGCTACAACGTCGTTGACGTCAAGGTCACGCTGCTCGGCGGTTCCTATCACGAGGTCGACTCTTCCGATATGGCGTTCAAGATCGCCGGTTCAATGGCGGTGAAGGACGCGCTGAAGAAGGCGGATCCCGTGCTCACGGAGCCGATAATGAAAGTCGTGGTCATCTCACCGGACGAGTATTACGGAACGGTCTTAGGCGATCTCGCCTCGAGACGCGGACAGGTGCAGAATACGGAAAATCTCACGGGTTCCGTCGAGATAACCGCGCTCGTACCGCTGTCCGAGATGTTCGGATACGCGACCGATCTCCGCTCCTGCACGCAGGGCAGAGGAAACTACACCATGGAGCCGAGTCACTTCCAGCAGGTGCCGAAAGCTATCCAGGACGACATCATCTCCGGTAAAAAGAGATGAGTCAGCCGCAAGGCAAAAATAAGAAAAACTAAAATTTAAATTTAAATGAAACGAAGTTTCACATTAAGGAGGAAATAACAATGGCAAAGCAGAAGTTCGAAAGAACCAAAGAGCACGTCAACATCGGTACCATAGGCCACGTTGACCATGGTAAGACCACCCTTACCGCAGCTATCACCAAAGCTCTCGGCCTCAAGAACGGCAACGTTGAATTCATGGCGTACGACCAGATAGACAACGCTCCCGAGGAAAAAGCAAGAGGTATCACAATCAACACCAGACACGTCGAGTACGAGACGGACGCCCGTCACTACGCTCACGTTGACTGCCCCGGGCACGCCGACTATATCAAGAACATGATCACC
>JAFZRM010000207.1 GCA_017619885.1 Clostridia bacterium
TTGCCGATTGAAGACTATGACACGATCTTCCTCGGCTACCCGATGTGGTGGTACACCTTCCCGATGATCGTCTACACCCTCTTCGACAAATACGACTTCTCCGGCAAGACGGTCATCCCGTTCAACACGCACATGGGCTCGGGCGACGGCGGCACCTACGAAACGGTCAAAGAGCTTTGCCCGAAGTCGAAGGTCTTACCCGGTCTTCCCGTAGAAATGTCCGACGCCGAGCGCGGCGTTCCCGAAAAGATAAGCCGTTGGCTTGCCAAAATCAATTATTGAAAACACGGAGGAAACACAAAATGAAAAAGATAGTATCCCTTATCCTTACAGCCTTTTTACTGTTGACGCTTGCCGCCTGCGGCACGGCGCAAAATGAGGAGCAAAGCACGAACGCAAACACCAAATCACCCGAAAGTACTGCGTCAACCGCAAACGAAACCGAGACCACTCCTGATAACACGGCTGAAACCGGCTCGGAGCAGACGGTGTCGGGCGACGGAAAGATCCTCGTCGTTTATTTCTCCTGGTCGGGCAATCTCGATAAGATGGCACACTGGGTCGCAGACGAGACCGGAGGAGACCTCGTCCGCGTCACGGCGAAAGAAGCGTACCCGGAAAACTACAACGCCACCGCCGACCGCGCCAAGAACGAAGTTGACAACGGCATACGTCCGGAGATCAACGTCGATCTGACGAAAGAGCAGATGGAGCAGTACGACACGGTCTTCTTCGGTTTCCCGGTATGGTGGTACGATCTGCCGATGTCCATGTGGACCTTCCTTGAAAGCTATGACTTTTCCGGTAAAACGGTCATCCCGTTTTTCTCCCACGAGGGCAGTTCCAACGGCGCGGGCGCTCTGCCGAGAGTTACGGAACTCGCAAAGGGAGCGAACGTCAGAACGGACGACGCGCTTTCGATCAGAGGCGGCAGCGTCGCTTCATCGGAGAACGCGGTCAGAGACTGGGTCAAAGGTTTGAATTATTAAAATAACGGAGGATATAAAAATGGAATTCACTACGCTTTACAACGGAGTCAGAATGCCGATGCTCGGCTACGGCGTTTATCAGGTAACAAAGGACGAATGCGAGAGATGCGTGCTGGACGCGCTCTCGGTCGGCTACCGCCATATCGACACGGCGCAAAGCTATTTCAACGAGGAAGAAGTCGGCGCGGCGATCAGAAAGAGCGGCGTCCCGCGTGAAGAGATCTTCATCACAAGCAAAGTCTGGATCGAGCATTACGGCTATAAAGAGTGCCGCGCGTCGGTGCTTGAATCCATGCGCAAGCTCGGCGTGGATTATATCGACCTTATGCTTCTGCATCAGCCTTTCGCGGATTACTACGGCGCGTACAGAGCACTTGAGGACCTTTATGACGAGGGCAAGCTCCGCGCCATCGGCATCTCCAATTTCTACCCCGACAGAATGGTCGATATCGCGTCCTTCGCGCGTATCAAACCGATGGTCAATCAGATCGAAACGCATCCCTTGAATCAGCGCGTGGAGGATCACGCATGGATGGAAAAATACGGCGTTCAGCACGAGGCGTGGGCGTCCTTCGGCGAAGGCAAGGGAGGGCTTTTCACAAATCCCGTCCTGATGGAGATCGGCGCAAAATACGGCAAATCGGCGGCGCAAGTGATGCTCCGCTGGGCGATCCAGAGAAATATCGTCGTCCTGCCGAAATCCACCCATAAAGAGAGAATGATACAGAACCTCGACGTGTTCGACTTTTCTCTTACCGACGGGGATATGGCGGCGATCGCGGCGCTTGACACAAAGACGAGCGCGTTCTTCTCCCACACCGACCCGAATATGGTCGAATGGTTTGTGAAAATGGTCGAGGAGCGCAAGAAAAATCAGCGCAGTGAAAACGAAAAGAAAGCGTGGTAAAGGAGATAAACCGATGAAAAAACAGTTCAAACTACTCTCAATTATCCTTGTCGCCGCGATTATGACGGCGGCGCTCGCCGGATGCGCCGAGCGAAACCGCGCGCCGCAGGTCGACGAGCAGGATCTGACGAAGGACACGAGCGTTCTTGTGGTCTACTTCACCTGGTCGGGACACCTTGACAGTATGGCGCACTGGATCGCCGACGAGACGGGCGGAGATATCCTGCGCGTGCTGGCGAAGAATGAATATCCCGAAAGCTATAATGACACCGCCGACCGCGCCAAGAAAGAAAAGGACGACGGCGTGCGCCCGGAGATCACCGTTTCGCTCACTGCCGAACAAATGGCAAAATACGATACCGTTTTCATCGGCTTCCCGGTGTGGTGGTACGATCTTCCGATGCCGATGTGGACCTTCCTTGAGAGCGTCGACCTTTCGGGCAAGACCGTCAATATTTTCTTCTCGCACGAAGGCACGTCCGACGGCGGCAGCGCTCTTGCCACGATCAAAACGCTCGCAAAAGGCGCGACGGTCAATACAGATAATGCGCTTTCGATCCGCGGAAGCAAGGTGAAAAATTCCGAAGAAGACGTGCGCGAATGGGTCAAAGAGCTCGGGTATTCCAAATGAGCAAAAAACAGATCGTTCGTATGGCAGTCGACTGTACGATGACAGTCGTGCTGCTGCTATTGATGGGCTATTCCCGCATCGGCGAGACGGCGCACGAATGGCTCGGCGTTTCGATGTTCGTTCTTTTTGTCATCCATCATATCCTGAACCGGAAGTGGATCGCCGGCGTCTTTCGCGGTAAATACACGGCTTTTCGCGTACTGCAGACCGCTCTTGTATGCGCGCTGTTCGTTACGATGATCGGTTCTGCCGTGAGCGGGATCATCCTCTCAAAGCACGTTTTCGCCTTTCTCGATCTCGGCGGCGCTTCCGTTGCGCGGACCGTGCATATGCTCTGCGGATACTGGAACTTCGTCCTGATGTCACTCCACCTTGGTTTTCACTGGGTGATGATCGTGGGCATGGCGTCAAAGAAATTGCCGAAGAACAAACCCGTCCTCACATGGTCGGCGCGTATCGCGGCGCTTCTGATCGCCGGGTACGGCGTGTATGCGCTGATCGGCCGTCAGGTGGCGGATTACCTCTTCGGCAAAACGATGTTCGCGTTTTTCGACACGAGCGAACCGGTCGTCCTGTTCCTGCTTGATTACTTAGCGATCATGGGAACGTTCGTCTTTGCCGGTCACTATCTTTCAAAAGTGTTAAAACTGATCAAAAGGAGAAAAACAACATGAGCAAAAGAGTATTGATCCTGTCCGGGAGTCCGCGAAAGGGTGGCAACTCCGACCTGCTTTGCAATGAATTTATGCGCGGCGCGATCGATGCCGGAAACGAGGTCGAAAAGATCCGCATCGTCGAAAAGAAGATCGGCTACTGCTCCGCCTGCTACTACTGCCAAACGTCCGGCGGTGTCTGCGCAAAGAAAGACGATATGACCGAGCTCTTACAAAAGATGATCGACGCGGACGTGATCGTCCTTTCCAGCCCTGTGTACTTCTACTCGATCGACGCACAGCTCAAGGCGGTCATCGACCGCACGGTAGCCCGCTGGACGGAAGTGAAAAATAAAGAGTTTTATTATATCGTCACCTGCGCAGACAATGAAAAAGAATCACAGGAACGCACTCTCGAGTGCTTCCGTGGCTACGCCGACTGTGTGGAGGGCGCAAAGGAGATGGGCGTCGTTTACGGTACCGGCGTTTACAAACCGGGAGAGATCAAAAACACCCCGGCGTTCGCCGAGGCGTATCAACTTGGAAGATCCGTAATAGCCGATTGTAAAACTCCAGCACAAAACAGTAGAAAACGGTGAAGCAAAAAGCAGAGGAAGGAAAAAATCCTCCCTCAAAAAAGGAAAAGCGCTCTCAAAAGAAAAAAGGCGCAAAAA
>JAFZRM010000208.1 GCA_017619885.1 Clostridia bacterium
ACCGCGCCGACGCGCCGGCGCCCGACGTAAGCCCTGCGCCGTAAACGTTCGGCGCGTATCCCGCCGCTTTCATCGCCATGACGATGAAATCTCCGCGGCTGACCGGCTCGTCCGGTTCGAAGGTGCAGACGTCCGCCACGGTCTGGCCGACGAGTATGCCCCTCTCGGCGAGCAGATACGCCGGATATTCCGCCGCCGTGTTTTTGACGTCCGAATATCTGACGGGCGAGTCGTTGCGCTCCACCTTCACCGTCACGGTGAGCGGGTCGCACGAGGCGCCGTATTTGTCGGTCGCGGCGCAGACGAAGCTGTCGCGGCCGATGAAGCCGTCCTCGGGAGTATACGTGAAGCTGCCGTCGGCGCTGAGCCTGAGCAGACCGTGCGACGGCTGTTTCTGTACGGAAAACGTCACCTCGGACGCGGCGGACACCGTCAGCGCGCCGAACGCCCTGACGTTCTGCTTGGTGTAGACGGCGCCGGAGCTGATCGCCGGCTCGGCCGGCTGATATCCGGGGCAGTTGAGCAGACATTCCACACTGTCGCCGTCGTTTACCGAAAACGAAAACGACGCTTCGGCTCCGCGGTACGCGGGCGCGAACGTGAGCCTGTCGATCAGCGCCGCCGGGATGCGCTGACCCTCGAAGGCGTCGAGCGCGCCGAGCTTCAGCGTGCCCTCTCCGGGATCGGGAAGGCCGGTTATAGTCAGCGAATTGACGACGCCGTCGGCGCCGAACTGAGCGAAATCGGAGACCGAGAAAGTGACGTTTCCGTTCACCGCCGTCTTACGCAGTTTTCTGCCGCGTTTGATCACCTCAAGGCCGTATGACAGCGACGGGCAGTGCTTCACCGCCTCGGCGCGCTCCGGCTTCTCCGGCATCACCACGCTGACCGACGGCTCTGCCGGAGAGGCGTTTTTTTTGTTCCCGTCGTCCGACGCAAGCACGGTCGTACCTGCGGCAGACGCCGTAAAAACCGAGACCGCCAGCGTGCAGATCACGAATTTTCTTCTGATACTCATTTTATCTCTCCTTTCTTTTCCCCATTATCGTCACCGCGCCGTCAATATAATCGCGCGAAGCCTCCGAAATTTCAATAAACCGTTGACAACGGCTCCCTTATCTGCTAAAATAGAGATAACAAAGTACGGCGTAAAGAAAGGAATCAGATTATGTCGGCACCAGAATACTTAAAAGAAGAGAGGACGTACGTGCTGCGGGCGCAGAAGCTCGACGGCGTCCGCGGTCTGCGCGCGAGATTCACGGGATCGCTCAACACTTCAAAAGGCGATATTTTCCTCGACTCGGCTGACGGCGACTACGTCGGCACGCTGATGTTCTCGAACGGCAGCGGCGAGAACGTTTCGGGCTGCGATATCGATCCGCGGTCGGGCGTACACGACGTGTTCGTCAGGATCAAAGGCTCGGTCAGCGTTTCCGATATCGAGCTTGTCGATCACAGTCCCTATGACGATATAGCGTACGAGCCGGTCCCTGACGAAAAGGTGATTTACAACGGTCACGACGCCTGGGAGGCAACCGATATGCTCGGCAGGAAGGTAATGTCCGTCGAGGACGTCGGCGCTTACAGACCGGACCGCAAAGTCGGTATATTCTACTGGACGTGGCGTGAACACGCCGTCCATCTGAAGCCGGTCAACGTATCGAAGCTGCTTGAAAAATTCCCGGCGGCGGAATACAACCGCGATCATCCCGGCTGGGGCGGCGGCGGTATACAGCCGCACTGGGGCGAACCGAGATTCGGTTTCTACCGCAACTCCGACCCGTACGTGATAAGGCACCACGCGGCGATGCTCGCCGACGCGGGCGTCGATTTCCTGCTCTTCGACTGCACGAACGGCGCTCTGCTCTGGCGCGACGCTTACGAGCCGCTTTTCGCCGGTCTGCGCGCGGCGAGAGAGGACGGCATAAACGTGCCGAAGGTCGCGTTCATGCTCAACTTCTGTGCGTGCGAGACGTCCGAGTTCATGATCCGCGCGATCTATCAGGACGTGTACAAGCCCGGCAGATATAAAGACTTGTGGTTCATGCTCGACGGCAAGCCGATGATAATGGGTTACAAGGAATCGCTGCCCGCAGTCGGCAAGACCGATTTCGAGACGAAGCAGTTAGATGAGATCAGGGATTTCTTCTCATTCCGCGCCGGTCAGCCGTTATACGGCACCAAGAGAGGCGGTCCGCACCGTCCGGATCACTGGGGCTGGCTCGAGATCTTCCCGCAGAACAAATACGGCGTCCGCGAGGACGGCTCCTGCGAGATGATGACCGTCGGCGTAGGTCAGAACGCGAACGACGAGCTGATCTGCACCTGCTTCAACAACGGTAAAACGTACGGCAGATCGTACACGAAGGAATACGGTCACGCTCTGCTCGACGAGGATTCGTATAAATACGGCTACAACGTGCAGGAACAGTGGGAACGCGCGCTCGACGTAGGTCCGGACAACGTGTTCGTCACCGGCTGGAACGAGTGGATGATGGGCCTGTTCAAAGAACCGTGGATCAAGGATCCGGATTCGACGCAGCTCGCGATGGTCGACCAGTACGACCGCGAACACAGCCGCGACATAGAGCCGGATAAGGACGGTTATCTCGACACGTATTATCTGCAGCTGACCTCAAACATCCGCCGCTTCAAGGGCGCGAGGCAGAGACAGGCGACCTCGCCCGAAAAGACGGTCGGCTGCTTCAACTGCTTCCGCGACGTGACGCCGTATTACCGCGCCGACAAGGGCATGACGATACACCGCGACTGGCCGGGATTCGCCGGATGCTACTATAAGAACGACAGCGGCAGAAACGATATAACGGGCGCTAAGATCGCGCGTGACAAGGACTTCGTCTGGCTCTATGCCGAATGCTCGGGCGAAATCACGCCGCCGTCAGCCGAGGGCTGGATGACGTTCTACCTCGACGTCGACAGAGACAAGAACACCGGCTGGGAGGGCTACGATCTGGCGATCAACCGCACCGCGCCGGTCGACGGAAAGACCGCGGTCGAGCGCTATCTGCGCACCGCTGAGCCCGGTTCGTTTACCTGGGATAAGATCGGCGAAGCCGAGATAAGAGTCGACGGCAACCGCCTGATGATCAAGGTCCCGCGCGCTCTGATCTGCGAAGGTCCGCTCGATTTCGAATTCAAAGTATCCGACAACATGCAGGCGCCCGACGTGATGGACTTCTATGAAAACGGCTGCGCCGCGCCTCTCGGAAGATTCAATTTCTTATACAAGGAGTGACATAAATGAAAAAGTTGATATGCTTACTGCTCGCCGTGATCATGCTGACAGCGCTTTTCGCCTGCGGCAACACCGACAAAGTCAAAGACGAAGTGCCTGAGACGCAGCAGAGCTTCGACGTGACTGAAAAAGAAGTCGTCAACGTGGTGATCGCGCTGACCGACGGCAGAGTCATGAAAGCCGAGCTTTACCCGAAGATCGCGCCGATAACGGTGCAGAACTTCGTCGATCTGTGCACGAGCGGATTCTACGACGGACTCATCTTCCACCGCGTGATAAAGGACTTCATGATCCAGGGCGGCGACCCGCTCGGTAACGGCACAGGCGGCTCCGGTAAGACGATAAAGGGCGAATTCTCCGCGAACGGCGTTCAGAACGATCTGAAGCATACGCGCGGCGTGCTCTCCATGGCGAGACGCGGCAAGGATTCCGCGGGCAACATGAATTACGATACCGGAACTTCGCAGTTCTTCATCGTCTCCGCGAAATCGTATCCGTCGCTTGACGGGCAGTACGCGGCGTTCGGCAAGCTCACCGAGGGCTACGACGTGCTCGCTCAGCTCGAGGCGGTGCAGACCGACGAAAACGATAAACCGCTTACCCCGATCACTATAAAATACATAAGAGTCACAGACTGAAAGGACGTGTGAAATGGTCGTAATTGAAATGGAAAACGGCGGCGTGATGGAGCTTGAGCTTTACCCGCAGAGCGCGCCGATAACCGTGGCAAACTTTGAAAAACTCGTAAAAAGCGGATTTTACGACGGGCTCGGATTCCACCGTATAATCGAAGGCTTCATGATCCAGGGCGGAGATCCCGAGGGCAACGGCACGGGCGGTCCCGGCTGGAGCATCAAGGGCGAATTCGCCTCAAACGGTGTGAAGAACGATCTTAAGCATACGCGCGGCGTCATATCGATGGCGAGAGCCTACGATCCCGATTCCGCTGGCTCGCAGTTCTTCATAATGCACGAGGACGCCCCGCATCTCGACGGTCAGTACGCCGCGTTCGGCAAACTCGTATCCGGTTACGACGTGCTCGATGAAATAGCGTCGACGCGCACGGGATTCCGCGACGAGCCGAGATATCCGCAGACAATGAAAAGGGTTTATATAAGAGAGGAGCAAAAAATGAAATACGGTATACAGCTTTACAGCATGCGCGATCTGGCGGAAAAGGATTTTGAAGCGGCGGTTGCAAAAGCGGCGGAGATCGGTTACTCAATGATAGAGTTTGCCGGTTTCTTCGGCAGAAGCGCGGAACAGGTCGTCGAGCTGATGAAGAAAAACAACATCGAGATGTTCGGCACGCATACAGGCATCTACGACCTCGTAAACGATTTCGAGGGCACCGTGGCGTTCCACAAGGCGATCGGCGACAAAAACTACATCATCCCGCATCATAATCTGAGAAACAAAGCCGAGATCGACGAATTCGTCGGGCTCGTCAACAAGTATCAGCCCATGCTCGAGGCGGAGGGCATCAAACTCGGTTACCACAACCACAGCATGGAATGGCTGCCGAACGACGACGGGATCATCTCGCATCCTGAACTGCTTGAGCGGACGAACATATGGTTTGAGATCGACACGTTCTGGGCGTTCAACGCCGGACGCGATCCGGTCGCGCTTATGGAGCAGTACAAGGACAGACTGATCTCGATCCACATAAAGGACGGATTCAAAGGCGGGCGCGGGATGCCGCTCGGCAAAGGCGAGGCTCCCGTCGCGGCGGTCTACGCGAAGGCGCTCGAGCTCGGCGTGCCGATGGTGGTGGAGAGCGAAACGTGCGACCCGACCGGCGCGGACGAGGCCCGGATCTGCTACGATTATCTCAAATCGCTCGAATAAAGCAAAAAAAGCGGAGAGATCCGCTTTTTTTGTGACCGGACGGCCCGTAACCGTTACTATATGGGTGAAGGTACCTTTGAAACGGAGAAATAACCATGAATGACAACGAGATAATCGCCTCGCTTACCTCACGCGACCAAAGCGGTCTGTCGGAGCTGCAGAGCAAATACGGTGCGAAGCTGACGGGTATCGCACGCGGCATACTCGGCAACGGGCAGGACGCGGAGGAATGCGTCAACGACGCGTATCTTTCGGTATGGAACAATATACCGCCGGACAAACCGCTGTCGCTGTTCGCGTACGTGTCGAAGATCGTGCGCAACACCGCGCTGACGAAACTGCGCGACGGTACGGCGAAGAAGCGCCGCGCCGAGATAACGGTCTGCATCGACGAGCTCGAGGACGTTCTGCCGTCGGGCGACGACGTATCTCAGCGCATAGAGGCCGAGGAGCTATCAGCGCTTATAAAAAGCTTCCTACGGTCGTGCGACGGGGACGAGCGCGATATTTTCATCCTCCGTTACTACGGTTTCATGCGCGTGGCGGATATAGCGAAGAAATACGGCTTCACGCAGAGCCGCGTGAAAATGTCGCTGAAGCGCTGCCGCGACAGATTATCCGAATACCTTGAAAGGAACGGTTACAAAGTATGAAGAATAACGAAAAGCTTATCGAGGCGATAGGCGGCATAGACGGCTCCATGATCAACTCGGCGTTCGAGCGAAAAACGGAAAAGAAAAGCCGCGCCGGTCTGATCGAAGCGATCGGCTGCGTCGCCGCGGTCGCGGCTTTGGCAGTGTTTTCCGTCGTACTGTCGCACTACGCAAAAAAAGACAATAATATCACCACACCGAACGAAACTTTCGAAAACAGCGAAACGAACGTTCCTTTACCGGAAAATTATAATACGGTTCTGGTCGATATTTCACAGATCAGAGAGATCAAGGGAGATTATCACTGGTCCAGTGAAGGCGAAGAAAGCTGGCAAAGTACAGCCGTGGGAATGAAGCTCGCGGATATGCTCAAAATCGACTCCATATCTCAGAGTCTCCCGTCGCTTTTGCCGAAGGACTATCTGGTCAAGCACATCGGTATGGCGGGCTCTGTCAAAAACACGGAGGACGCCCGCGACATTTCGTTTCAGTTTATTGACAACGCGAACAACGCTGTTGAAGAAGAAAGAGATCAGGACGGCAATATTATCTACAACAAAGACACGTACAACTACCTGGTTATTTTTCTGTATAAGAAAGACGCTTATGAAGGCAAAGATTATCTCGAGAAGCTCGCCGAAAAATACGGTATAAAAGGCGATCTGTCGGCAGAATCGATCCGTGACGAGTGTTCCGATATCGACAACGGATATTCGATTTTGATCGAGACCGAAGAATATTGCGTTTTATATCAATACAGAGGGTTTGAAGGCAGCGAAAGCGGTCTTAACAGTAAAGATCTTTATAAAATAGTTTCCTCCACCCCGTATATCAAGGAAAACGGGTATATTGGATCGGAGACGACATCCGATCCGGTATCCACGGCGCCGATAAGTCTTCACGGCGTCGGCGAGGTGCGGCAGGCGTCCTTCATCATCGGATCCAAAGGAGAGGATACAACGGATAATAACGGCGCTTCCGTCTCCAGTGGGCTCGATATGTCGACGATATACGGCTCGAATGAGCTGCGGAGATATTTCCCGTCACTTCTGCCCGAAAGCTACCTGGTATTCGGCGTTGTGACAACAACGGAGGACGGTGAGATCTCCCGGGTAACTTTGAAGCTCCTCGACGACACGGACGGCTCTTACAGGGACGGCATGAGCGAGGCTGAGGTGTTTTCCCTCGCGAGCACACATGACAGTATGTACGTCGAACTCTATATAAAGAACGACGCGAACGCGCGGTTCCTTGAAGGCTATACCGAAAGATGGGATGTGACGGATACGCTTTCCGCAAAAGGCATTGAAGCAAAGTATAATGATTTATCCAAAGCCACCAACTGCCTTGTGGATCTCGGAGACGTAATAATGTATTATTCCGTTCAGGAAAGGGGCGTCCACGGTGCGACCGTAGACTCCGACGCGCTTTACCGCATCATAACCTCCACCCCGGCGATAAACGTCGTTGAATAAGCGCTGCGTTTGTCAGACGATCCCGTGAATAATAAAAACCCGGCTTTTCAGCCGGGTTTGCTTTTATTCTCCGCAATGGACTTTTACGTCATCCGCGGTTATCACTATGGGCTTTTTTTCACCGTCCGACGGGGCTTCGTACATGATGTCGAGCATCAGCTTCTCCACTATTGAGCGCAGTCCGCGGGCGCCGGTATTGCGTTTGATCGCAAGCTCGGCCACGGCTTCGCACGCCGAATCGTCAAACGAAAGCTCAATACCGTCGAGCTTCAGAAGCTCCGTATACTGCTTTGTCAGCGAGTTTTTCGGTTCGCGCAGTATGCGTTTGAGCGCCTCCACGTCAAGCGACGAAAGCGTCGTGATCACCGGAAGTCTGCCGACGAGCTCGGGTATAAGTCCGTATTTGACGATATCCTGAGCCTCGACGTTTGAAAAAACGCCCTTCTCCGCTCTCTCGGATTTCGTCAGCTTTTCGGCACCGAAACCGACCGCCTGTCTGCCGAGACGCGCTTCGATTATCTGTGAAAGCCCGTCGAAAGCGCCGCCGCAGATGAACAGGATATTCTCCGTGTTTATCTGTATGAAATCCTGATTCGGGTGTTTGCGTCCACCCTGCGGGGGAACGTTCGACACCGTTCCTTCAAGTATTTTCAAAAGCGCCTGCTGGACGCCCTCTCCGGAGACGTCGCGCGTTATAGAGCGGTTCTCGCTCTTGCGTGAGATCTTGTCGATCTCGTCTATATAAATTATCCCGCGCTCCGCGAGCTCTACGTCGTATTCCGCAGCCTGTATGAGCCGCAGCAGTATGTTTTCGACGTCCTCGCCGACGTATCCGGCTTCCGTCAGCGTCGTCGCGTCGGCTATCGCGAACGGCACCTTCATCGTCTTTGCGAGCGTCTGTGCGATATACGTCTTGCCGACGCCGGTCGGACCGAGCAGCAGTACGTTGCTCTTCTGTATCTCGACCTGTTCTTCGCCCTGATCCGCTTTTTTCTTTCTGCCGCGACCCGGTTTCGTATTCTGTTTCGAGAGGATGCGTTTGTAGTGGTTGTACACCGCTACCGAAAGCACCTTTTTCGCTTCCTCCTGACCGATGACGTACTCGTCGAGCGTCGCTTTCAACTCCTTCGGCTTCGGAAGCGTTTCAAAACTGAGCTCTCCGTCGTCCGCCGGCGCGGCGCCGAAATCCGTATCGGCTATCTCGACGCAGGCGTCTATGCAGTAATTGCAGATCATCGCGTTCGACACCGGAGACGGTATCATGAATCCGACCTGCGATTCATCCCTGCCGCAGAACGAGCAAACGTGTTGTATCGTATTTTTGCCCGGCATTTATTTGTCCTTTTTGTTAGTTACTATCTCGTCAAACAGACCGTACGCCAGCGCCTCGTCGGCGAACATGAAGTTGTCGCGCTCGGTATCCGCGCAGATCTGCTCGTAAGTCTTGCCGGTGTTGGCGGCAAGTATGTGATTGAGTCTTTCCTTGTTCTTCTCGTAGTACTGCAGGTGAAGCTTCATATCTGTTATCTGTCCCTGCGTACCGGCTGAGGGCTGATGGATCATAATCGTGCTGTTCGGCAGCGCGTATCTTTTGCCCTTGGCGCCGGAGGAAAGCAGGAACGCGCCCATGCTCGCCGCCATGCCCACGCAGATCGTGCTGACGTCGCACTTGATGTAATTCATCGTATCGTAGATCGCCAGACCATCGCTGACGGAGCCGCCGGGGGAGTTGATA
>JAFZRM010000209.1 GCA_017619885.1 Clostridia bacterium
ATTTGACTGCCGTCAAGTGAAATTTGCCCTGCGGGCAAGTGAAATTCGCCTGCGGCGAGTTTCGGTGTCGCTGCGCGACGAATGGTGCGCTTCGCGCATGGGGGTTCCCCCGCCCCCCTATCCACCCCCTTACCCCCGCCATCCCCCCGAATTCTCGGGGCTTTTGCGGAACCGGGGCGTCGGGGCGCCGCCACCTGCGAAACGGCGGGAGCAAGCCCCCGCCCTACGGTTAAATATGAATTTAATATCGAAAGGATTTAATAATATGAAAGAATACGGAAAGAAAACCTGGCTCATACCGGACTGCTTTTTGAATTCGGTATCAAAAAACGAGAACGTATCGCACGAGGCGATATGCGTTATCAACACGACGGAGCGCGACGCGCACATAGACCTTACTCTGTTCTACGAGGACAGACAGGTAAAGACCGGTTATTCCGCCGTCTGCGGCGCGATGAAGACGCATCACATCAGACTTGACAAGCAGGTATCCGACAAGGGCGAGCTTATCCCGCGCGACACGCCTTACGCGATACTCGTAGAATCGAGCGAGCCGATAGTCGTTCAGTACAGCCGCCTTGACACCTCCGCCGTGGAAATGGCGCTGATGACGACCATCGCGTACCCGGTCGACTAAATGAAATTTGCCGCAACGTGCCTTTTCGGGCTTGAAAGACTGCTCGGAGAGGAGATCGACGCGCTCGGACTCAAACGCGACAAAACGATAGACGGGCGCGTCATATTTGACGGCGACGTATCCGATATTCCGCGCCTCAATATAAATCTGCGCTACGCCGAGAGGGTCTATATCGTACTCGGCGAATTTCCGGCGCGCACGTTCACGGAGCTTTTCGACGGCACGCGCGCCCTGCGTTTTTACGACTATATCGGCGAAAAAGACGCGTTCCCGGTCAAAGGCCACAGCATCAAAAGCGCGCTGACGTCGATTCCGGACTGCCAGAGCATAGTGAAAAAAGCCGCCGTGGAGTCGATGAAGGACAAATATCGGATACAGCGCTTTGAGGAGACCGGCGCCACCTATCAGATCGAATTTTTCATATTAAAAGATGAAGCGGCGGTCATGATAGATACGTCGGGGACGACGCTTCACAAGCGCGGCTACCGTCCCGAATCGAACGCCGCGCCCCTGCGCGAGACGCTCGCGGCGGCGCTGTGCAAGCTGGCGCATATAAGAGAAGACAACCTTTTCTGGGATCCGTTCTGTGGCTCGGGCACAATAGCGATCGAGGCGGCGATGCTTTTGACGAACACCGCGCCGGGGCTTAACCGCGGCTTTATCTCACAGGAATATCCGTGGATAGAAAAGTCCGACTGGGACAGAGCGTACGAGCAGGCGCGAGATATGATAAAACGCGACTGCGCCTTTGAGGCATACGCTTCGGACAACGACTCCGACTGCGTGCGGCTGACCGCGGAAAACGCGCGCCGCGCGGGAGTCGATAAATACATAAAAGCCTTCGAACTTGACGCGAGGAACGTTCAGGCGTACGGCCGCCGCGGCACGATCGTCTGCAATCCGCCTTACGGCGAGCGCATGATGGACAGACAGAGCGTCGAGGCGCTTTACGCCGATATCGGCCGAGCCTGGTCGCAGCTCGGCTCGTGGCAGATATACGTCATCTCGTCCTGCGAGGATTTCGAAAAGCTGTTCAGGCGCCGCGCGGACAAGATCAGGAAGCTTTACAACGGCATGATAAAATGCAATTACTATCAGTTTTTCAAACCGAAGGATAAATGATATGAAATACGAAAAACAACTGCGCGAATACGCGCGTATCACCGCAAGGATCGGAGCGAACGTACAGCCCGGGCAGTACGTCGTCATCAGCTCCCCGCTGCACGCCGCGGGATTTGCGAAAATGATACAGAAAGAGGCGTTCGAGGCGGGAGCCAAAGACGTCAAGATAGATTTTCACGACGAGGAAGCGGAGAAGACGCGCTTCAGCTACGCCGACGCCGAGACGCTTTCGGACCTGCCCGAATGGTTCAAGGAATGGCGCACGTATTACGCGCGCAAGGGCGGAGCGTATATCCATATAGGCGGCGGGGATCCCGAGGCGTTCAAAGGGATAGACGGCGCGAAGATGCTCGCTTTCAGCCGCGCGATGAACAAGGCGAGCGAGGAATTCTACGAGCTTATGGATCAGTCCGTCTTCCCGTGGTGCGTCGTCGGCTATCCGAGCGAGGCGTGGGCTAAAAAGGTTTTCCCGGACGACAAGCCCGCCGTCGCCGTCGATAAGCTTTTCAAAGCGATCTTCAAAGCCGTCCGCATCGGCAGAGGCGACACGGCGAAAAAGTGGCGCAGCCACGACAGAGTGCTGAAGCGCCGCGCAAAGATACTGAACGGTTACGATTTCAAGGAGCTGCGCTTTAAAAACGGCCTCGGCACGGATCTGCGCGTCGGGCTCGTCGAGCACCACATCTGGCAGGGCGGCTCGGATAAAACTAACAAAAAAGTGAAATATATGCCCAATATGCCGACGGAGGAGATATTCTCGATGCCCGACATGAACAACGTCAACGGCGTCGTGTATTCGTCTATGCCGCTGTCGTATCAGGGCAGTCTGATAGAGGATTTCAGCCTGACGTTCAAGGACGGCGCCGTCGTCGGCCATAAGGCGAAGAAGGGCGACGAAGTGCTCGCGCGCCTGCTTGAGACGGACGAGGGAGCAAAGCGCCTCGGCGAGGTCGCGCTGATACCGTACGAAAGCCCGATCTCGGATATGAAGATCCTTTTCTACAACACTCTGTACGATGAAAACGCGTCGTGCCATCTCGCGCTCGGTTCGAGCTACGCGATGACTATAAAAGGCGGGGGCAAGATGAGCAAGGAAGAGGCGAAGGCCGCCGGGTCGAACGACAGCGGCATCCACGTCGATTTCATGTTCGGCACCGCCGACATGAGCGTCGTCGGCGTCACGCACGACGGCAGGAAAATAACTGTTTTCAAAGACGGTAATTTTGTCTTTTAAGAAAGGGGACGCCATGAAAAAAACTGTCTCGGTACTGATCGCGCTTCTGATGCTCTCCGGCGCCGTCGGCTGCGGCCAGAGCGACGGACCGCAGATCACGGACGATACCGAATCGACCGCGCAGATCACGACTGAAGAGGAGACCGAAATGCCGGAAGTAACGAACGAGATTATTGAAGCGCCGGACGAGGACACGGGGCTTTCCGTATGGTACGCGCATTCGTTTACCAAAACGGATCCCGAAAAGCCCGAAGATACCGGTCTGCGCTCCTACACCGTCTATATGACGAAGGGCGAGGTTGAGAACGCCCAGATAGTGATATCGTCGCAGGACGAAAAAAGCGGGCTTTCCGTCACCTGCACGCCGCTGAAAAATAAAAACGGCGACGAGATCGGCACACAGATATACCGCCAGTATTACATAAAATGCGGCAAAACTTATTATCCCGACCCCGTCGCGCCGATGAACGACACGACGAGGCTGTTCGACGTCGCGGCGGGCGGATCGCAGGCGATGTTCGTACAGCTTAAAACCACAGCCGACACGCCCGCGGGCGATTACGAAGGCGTCGTCTCCGTGCACGATGGCGAGCGGACCGTCAAGCAGGTGCGCATCTTCGCGCACGTCTGGGATATCGTCATGCCCGAAGTGCTGAGCGGCGCCGCGGTCTCAGGTATGGGCTCGGGCGACATATACCGTTTCCACGACAGAAACAACGGGACGGACTATTATAAAGAATATTATGATTTCCTTCTTGATTATCACGTCAACGCCTACGAGCTGCCGTACGACGTGCTCGACGAGCGCGCCGACGCGTACATGAGCGATCCGAGGGTTAAGTTCTTCAGACTTCCGTACATCGGCGACGACAGCAAGATGGTCGCGTGGTACAACAAGCTGAAGACGAACGAGGAATGGTTCAAAAAAGCGTACTTCTATCCGTTCGACGAACCGGGCTCCGTCGACGCGCTGAACCAGATGGCGGGCTACTGCATGCGCATCAGGAACTTGTGCCCGGGAATAAAGATAGTAGTGCCGTTCTTTCAGGACGTCCAGTATAACAAAGAAAAAGACCAGGTCGCTTTCATGAGCGAATTCATCGATATCTGGTGCCCGAAATCGTTCTGCTTCACCAAAACGACCGACAGGGCGCAGGGCAGGAAGATGCTTTACAACACTCTGCAGAAAAAGAACTACGCGGAATTCGGCGAGAGGATGCAGGCCGAGGTCGAAGGCGGCGACGAGCTCTGGTGGTACGTCTGCTGGGAGCCCGGATTGCCGTATCTTAACATGTACGTCGACATGACCGGCATGCAGAACAAGCTGCTTTTCTGGCAGCAGAAGCAGTATAACGTAAGCGGGTTCCTGTACTGGTCGTGCACGTTCTGGGAGAGAGTCGAAAACCCGTGGACTAACATGGCGACGGTCGGCAAGGATTACAGGACCGGCCAGACGTGGTTATCCGAAAAGGTGTTCGGCGACGGCTCGCTGCTTTATCCCGGATCGGTCAACGGCGTCGACGGCGCCTGCGGCTCGTTCCGTCTCGAGATGATCCGCGACGGCATCGAGGAATACGAGATGATGACTATGCTCGAGCAGCTCGCCGGGCGCGACAAGGTCGATCAGATAATCAACACCGTCTCCACTTCGATCGTCCAGTTCAGCGACGACGAGGCGGCGTTCGCCGAGGCGAAGATAAGGCTCGGCAGCGAGCTCGAAGCGGCGCTCGCCGCCGCGAAATGAACAGGCCGGAGGTACTGTGCCCCGCCGGCACGCCGGAAAAACTGCGCGCCGCGGTGCGCTTCGGCGCCGACGCCGTCTATCTGTCCGGAAAGGATTTCGGCCTGAGGGCGGGCGCCGGCAACTTTGACGCACAGGAGCTTTCGGAGGCGATAAGCTTCTGTCACAGCCGCGGCGTGAAGGCGTATCTGACGCTCAACACCATGCCGCGCGCGGACGAATACGACCGGCTCAGACGGTATATCGCCGCCGTGAACGAGCTCGGACCCGACGCGTACATCGTCGCCGACCCCGGCGTCATGGACACGCTTCACGAGATCTGCCCGGACGCTGTGATCCACGTCTCAACGCAGACGAGCGTTGTGTCGCCCGCCGCCGCGGAATCGTATATGCGCCATTTCAACGCGCGGCGCGTCGTGCTCGCGCGGGAGCTTTCGCTGCAAGAGATAAAATACATCAGAAAAAACGTGTCGGCGGAGCTCGAGCTCGAGACGTTCGTACACGGCGCGATGTGCGTATCGTGGAGCGGCAGATGCCTGCTCTCCAACCATTTCACCGGCAGAGACGGAAACCGCGGTGAGTGCGCTCAGCCTTGCCGCGGGAATTACCGGCTTTACGAGCTGCGCGAGGAGAGGGACGACAGCCGCCGCCCCGGCATAGAACAGACTGATGAAGGTACGTTTATAATGTCCTCGCGCGATTTGTGCATGATAGAGCACGTGCCGGAGTTGTACGAGGCGGGGATCGCGTCGTTCAAGATCGAAGGCAGGATGAAAAGCGTTTATTACGCCGCCGTCACCGCGCTCGTGTATAAAAAGGCGACGGTATCGTACGCCGCCGACCCGGATCACTACGAGAACGACCCGGAGCTTTTACGGATGCTAAACAGCGTCACGCACAGAAAATACGACACGGGCTATTATTTCGCCGATCCCGGCGTCGATGCGAAGACCGTCGACGAGCCCGGATACCTGACCGAGCGGCCGTATTACGGCATCGTCGTAGGATACGACGGTCTGACCGGCGTCGCGCGGATAAAACAGAAAAACAAAGTCGTCTCGGCGCAGACCGTCAGATTTCTGACGCCGGACGGCGAGACAGCGCCGTTCCGGATAACGGAGCTTACCGATGAGGACGGTCAGTCACTGATATCAACGCCGCATCCCGGCATGATCTACGGCATAAAAGTGCCGTATCCCGTCGGCGAAGGCGATATACTACATTGAAGAAAGGGAAAACGAGATGAAGAAATTCAGAATCCCGGTGCGTTTGTTCTGCGTGCTGCTCGCTTCGCTTTTCGCATTCGCGGTAGGCTGCGAGACGAAACCGGACGACACGGACACGGATACGCAGACCGTGACCGAGACGGAGCCGGAGAGCGTGACCGAAGAGGAGACGGACCCGCCGGAGACCGAGGAGGAGATCGTTATGGTCAAAGTATCGGACAACCTTGAAATGCCGCGGATAAACAATCCCGCGGTGCTGAAAAGCGTCAATATGGATCTCAACGCCATCTTAAAAAACGGATACGGCGCGAAGAGCCTCGTCGAGGACACTTTTGCGTCCGTCAAGAACAAGGTCGTCATATTCAAAGCGGACCGCGGATATGATTACTGCTACGTTCTGGGCAAACAGACCGCGCTCGCCGCGGAGGGCGTGACGACGGAAGAGGGGTTCCTGCTCGATCTGTACGATATGTCGCTCATTTTCGGCGGCGATTACAGCCACGACGAGACGGGCGAAGCAGTCAAAACCGTATATAAATTCGGCGACACGACCCTCACCTGCGAGGATACCGCCGGCGTCATCGAAAAGGGCGGGGAGAGAAAAGAGATAACCGTCCGCACGGTCTCAAAAATGATCGGCGACGACAGCGATTACACGAAGCTTCATTATCTGTTCGTCAAGGATATCGCGGAAGTTATTGGGCTCGACGTTTACTTTACCGATTCCGGGCTCGTGTTCTTCTCGGTCGGCGAGGCGTTCGACCATCTCCGCGGCTACTACGTCGCGAACGAAGCGGAGAAGATGTTCATGACGGACGAAGCGGAGATCGCCAGGTATTCGCAGAACATGTTCATCAGCATCCCGAATATAATAAAACTGACGGAGAAGAACATCTCCGCGTATACGTTCCCGGATATAGACTTGAACGCCAACGTTTCGGTATACGCTCAGCAGGGCGTAACCTCGTCCGTAAAACTCGGTCCGGCGATCGTCGCGGGGCAGGGCGAGAACGACGATAACTATACCGTCGTCCGCGTGTTCGACATCTATCAGACGATGCACACGCAGTTCAACGCATATCCGGCGTCCGTACGCGGCGGCGTCCAGGTCGCGGCGGCGGTCACCGACGACGGCGTGAATATACTGACGGCGCCGTTCAAGGCGGAAAACGTGACCGAGCTGCGGGTGTTCGACGCGAACGGCGCGTTCAAATTCACCGTTACGCCGTCCGGCAAAGCGCCTTACGCGATAGCCGCGGGCAGC
This sequence comes from Clostridia bacterium, assembly GCA_017619885.1. GTDB lineage: Bacteria > Bacillota > Clostridia > Oscillospirales > CAG-272 > UBA1248. The sequence goes on from JAFZRM010000209.1 coordinate 7,225, forward strand.
TTTGACAGCGACGACGACGTGTTTGCCGTCGCGCCGATGTACGGCGCGGGAGAAGAGACCGAAGTCGAGCTCTTCTCGGCGAAAAACGGCTCAAAGCTCGGTTCGATGAAGGTCAAAGCCGGCTCGAAAAACAAACTGACAATGTCGCCCGTACAGGCGGCGTCCGGGCATGAGGGACTTATACTCAGCTTCGGCGACACGGCGTACGAGGTGAAGGACGGCGAGGTCGTCTCTGTCACGCTCGACGGCAAAACGTATAACGGCGTCTACGCCTCGGCGTTCGGCGGCTACGTCGCAACAGCCGACACGGACGACGAATACAAGGCGTTCTCGCACGTCATCGAGATAAAGGACGGCGTACAGAACGAGATCAACGCCGGCCGCAAGGAGAATATGTTTGTATCGACGAAAGCGTCGAAGAATACAGATTATATCAAGCACGGCGTGTTCTGGCATATCAGAGTCGAATACGGCACCCCGGTCATGGGCAAGCTGCAGAACAACAAGACGTACCCGATCAGGACCGGCGGCATAGATCAGTTTACGATCGGACCGGACGTCGAGGTCGGAAAACAGTACAACACCCGCTACAATATGTGGGAGCCGTGCTCGACGCACCGCTGGGGCAAGACGGCGCAGATGGGATATCTGATAAACTACGTCGACCCCGAATCGGGCGAATATCTGTACGCAACGCTCAATAAAAAGGGCATGCGCAACGACTATCTCGAGCTCGGCTCGTCGTTCTATAACGCGACTTACGCGCCGAATATCGAAGCGCTCGATAAACTCAACTTCTGGACGCGCCGCACGTATATGAACAAGCTCGCGACGTATTACAGAAAAGCCCCGGAATACACCGTGGCGGTCTCGCCCGTGCACGAGCACGAGATAGACTCGGGTTCTCAGTCCGTAGGCGACTACAACCCGAGGATGATCGCCGGCTTCGCCCAGTATCTGAAGGATCTTTTCGGAACGATAGAGAACGTTAACGAAAAGTACGGTACGAGCTTCGCGTCGTTCGACGAGCTCGACGCCCCGAGAGGCAACAAGCGCGGCGACTGGGACAAATACTCGACGAAGAAGAAAACTAACGAGTACTTCACTCAGTGGTCGCTGTATAACAGATACATCGTTTCGCGCCACGTCATTATGTCGTACCGCGAGGCGCTGCTCGCCGGCTACCCGCCGGAGCTGATCAAAGCGCACCAGATCCCCGAGGGTGACGCGGTCTCCGGTCTGCTCGGCGAAGCCGACACGAGGCTCTCTCCGATCGACGTCGTCATGGCCGACGGCACCGGCTACGGCGGAACGAGATACGGCGTGTGGTACAGAGCCAGATACAACTTCTTCGATCTGGCTGTCAATTCCGGTCAGCATACGATCACGCTCGGCGAATACAGCGCGATGTCGACGAACGCCGAGGAAGCGTACAAACAGCTCAAATACATGTTCGACAACGGCATCACCTTCACCCACGTTATGAACTGGGCGGGCGGCGTCGCACAGGGCGACGTCATGGACAAGAACGAGCAGTACGCGATAGACAAACTCCAGTCGCTCAACGAACCGAAGAGCGCGTCGTCGGGCGGCACGGGCGACGTAAGAGCGTACACCGACGGCGAGACTTCGTACAACATCGTCGAGATCGGTTCCAAGCCCGAAAGCGCCGGCCTGCTCAAGAGCATTAAGGAGGACGGCAGCTTTGAAGGCACAGTGTATCTGCAGCCGTTCCACGCGTTCGTGGGAGTCGTCGACCTGGCGTCCGACGTGAAGGCGACGGGCGAGGGCAAACTCAGCTACGAGCTCAAGGGCAAGGTCAACGCGAAAGGCGGCGAGGTCGAGGGCTTCAACTACGGCGACACAGCCGAGCTCAGGATATTCGCAAAGCCTACCGGCAAACGCACCGGTCACATCACGATAAAGATCAGCCACGAGGGCTACGAAGTGCCCGTGGTGGAATACACGTTCAACGTTACGGGCGATGAAGCCGAATACCGTTACGTGTTCAAAAACCAGGTGTATCTGCAGGATTGCGTCATGACGGTCGAGTACGACAGAGTCGATATAACGGACCTCGACCTCACGATGCTCTACGAGATGACGGCGAGGAAGTATTTCAATGAAGTCGATCCGAAACCGCACGAGGGCGGCGTAAGCTTCGATCTCATGCAGTGACACGGTAAAAAAAGGCCGCTCCGGTGACGGGGCGGCCTGATTTTTGACTTTTTTGCAAAAACGCGAAAGATTTTCTCCCCGAAAACGGTATAATGGGTGAGACGACTGCAGAACGTCAAAAGGAGACGGTATGGACAAAGGCGCGGAATACTACGCCCGCTATCTTAACGGCGACGACGAAGGCCTCGTGCTGATCGTGCGCGACTATAAGGACGGGCTGATATTGTATCTGAACGGAATATGCAGGGATATCCACACGGCAGAAGACCTGTGCGAGGATACGTTTTTCCGGCTGTTTACGAAAAGACCACGCTTCAGTGAGGAAAGATCGTCTTTTAAAACGTGGCTTTATACGATAGCGAGGAACATCGCATACGACGAACTAAAAAGACCGCGCGCCGACGTCAGTACCGATGACCTTGAAATACCGTGCGAGTTGTTGACAGAAGAAAAATATATAGAGGACGAGCGGCGCGCCGCCGTCAGACGCCTGACCGGCCGTCTGCTGCCGCAGCAGCGCGAGGCGGTATGGCTCGTGTATTTCGACGGACTGAGCGTGAAGGAGGCGGCGAAGGTGATGAAAAAAAGCGAAAACGCCGTCTCGCTTCTTCTGATGCGGGCAAAGGCCGCGCTGAAGGAATTGCTTATCGGGGAGGGAATAACAGGTGAAGACTTATAGGGAAATGGCGGATGAGATCATCGCCCGCCGTGATGAATACGACGCCAAAAAACAGAGAGCGAACAAAATTAAAAAGGTGACGGCAGCCGTCCTTGCGGCGGTGTTCATGGTCAACGTGTTCATAGTCGCGCCGGTGGTGGGCAGGCTGATGAAAAAGACGCCGGACGATACCGCAAGCACGGATCCCGGCGTGTCGGAACCCGTCACGTCCGAAATAGCGGATGCGCAGACCGACACCGTCACGGAGGAGGATACCGGGAAGACGCCGGGGGAGAAAGTCTTGGTAAAGTCTTATTCCGGCAACTTCAGATATTATTCCGATAAAAACGCAGACATTAAGATAGACGTTCCATATCCGGATGAAATAAAGTCAATTTTAAAGGAACTTAACGGGAAAGAGCCAGAAGAGCCCAGATACACGCTGTGCGGATATGAAAACAAGGGCGAAGAAGTTTTAACTTATACCCTTAAATATGTAAATAATGCTTTTGTTGCCGGCGAATCCGATTACTTCGGAGAAGACGTAAAAATACGTTTGCAGCCAAGCGAAAATGTCGAGCTGCTTTCTCCGCAGATGTTCGTGCTTGATTTGAAAGACGGCGTAAGCGGTCAGTTTGATATCAGTTTCAGATATAAGAACGGCGCCAAAGGCGGTTATATAAATATTTATTACGCTGAAAAAGGGTTAGGCGGTTACTACAGTGATATATTCTCTTGTCCGGACGATAAATTGTTTAAAATCGTCAATTCACAATGCTGTTTCGCCCGAATAAGAGGATATGATTTCTTCCTTCTCCAATATAATGGACTAAAAAAAGTATACAGTTTAGCGGCTGATTATTTCGGCGACGTTGATGAAAACGGTGAGCCGTTGTATAAAACTGATCCGTATATGTCCGAATATTATGATTGCCCTGACTGCGTCAGTGAAAGATATTTTCGCGAGACACGAGAAATCATTTATCCGGATTCAACGTATTCATCATATGCCGCTGAGTAAGAAAAGACCGCTCCGGTGACGGGGCGGTCTTTTCTTTGTCCGGTTTCACCCGATCCTCTATAAAAAAAGGAGCCGGCTTGCGCCGACGTTCACAGCGCCTGACGGCGCGCCGGGGGAGCGCCCACCCCTCAATTCCCCCATACC
>JAFZRM010000210.1 GCA_017619885.1 Clostridia bacterium
CCCTTACCCCCGCCTCCCCCCAAAATGTCATTTGGGGCTTTTAAAACGGCGGGAGCAAGCCCCCGCCCTACGGGGGACGGGTCGTCGAGGGCGCCGACCCCTACGGCCTTTCCCGGCGAAGCCACATCGAACGCGACGCTATGCGGCGCGTATCTCGAGTTTTGCGTTATGCAAAACATATCAAATCGTCGTAAGACGATATATCGACTCGTTATTTTGTCGATATATATTCCTTGCGGAATATTCGAAATACAGCCCTTGCGGGCTGTTCGAGATGTGCGTCAACGGCGTACGTCGTTGACGCACTCGATATGTTTGCTTGCGCAAACGAGAAGGATCGTGCGCCCCCTCAAGTCGTTATGCGACTTGACGGGAGGGGAACAGGGGGTTTGGGGGTGGCGAGGCGTCAGCCGAGCCTTGAGGGGTGGGGACCCCCAAAGAATGTCGCGCAAGCGACTCCTTTTTATTTTTTATTGCATCCGCAGCAGTAAGGGCAGGAGCTGCACGCGCCGCCGCAGGGTGACTTTGATCTCTTTCTGCTCCTTATCAGGCTGATCACCGCCGCCGCGGCGATCCCGAGCAGTACCGCGACAGTTATCAGCGTTATTGCCCACGAAGGCATATACAGGCCTCCTTTCCTTTATTTGACTCGCACTTCCGATGTGAGCCTTGTCGATTCCTTATATTTTCTGATGAACAGCATATATATCATCAGTCCGAGTGCGGCGAACGCAAAGACGAGGCTTATCACGTTGAGCGTCAGGCCGTCGCCCGAGGTGAGATTGCCGGTGAACAGATTGCCGAACTGATTTATCATGAGCGAGATCACGTATGCGAAGCCGCACTGGTAACCGATCGCGAACCAGGTCCATTTCGCACTGTTCATCTCACGCCTGATCGCGCCGATAGCCGCGAAGCAGGGCGCGCATAGCAGGTTGAACGACAGGAACGTGAAGCCGGCGATCTTAGTCGGGAACGCCGCGGCTATGTTTTTCCAGCCGCCGAACAGGATGCCCATCGTACCGACGATATTCTCCTTCGCGACAAGTCCCGTGACCGACGCGACCGCCGCCTCCCAGTTGGATGCGCCCCAGCCGAGCGGAGCGAATATCCACGACACGCCTTTGCCGATATACGCGAGGATCGACGAATCAAGCTGATCCTCCGACAGCATCACGAACGCGCCTTCGATCCAGCCGAAATACGACGCGAACCACACGACGATCGTCGAGAGCAGTATCACCGTGCCGGCCTTTTTGATGAACGACCAGCCGCGCTCCCATGTTGAGCGAAGCACGTTCTTCAGCGTCGGGAAGTGGTACGCGGGCAGCTCCATTACGAACGGAGCGGGCTCGCCTGCGAATTTTTTAGTCTTTTTCAGCATTATGCCGGAGATTATGATCGCCGCCATGCCCATGAAATAGGCGGACACGGCGATGAACGGCGATTTGCCGAAGATCGCGCCGGCGACCATCGATATGAACGGGAGCTTTGCGCCGCACGGGATGAACGTCGTCGTCATGATCGTCATCCTTCTGTCGCGTTCGTTCTCTATCGTACGCGACGCCATGATACCGGGTATGCCGCAGCCGGTGCCTATCAGCATCGGTATGAACGACTTGCCGGACAGACCGAAGCGTCTGAATATCCTGTCGAGCACGAACGCTATACGCGCCATGTATCCGCAGCCCTCGAGTATCGCGAGCAGCAGGAACAGTATCAGCATCTGAGGAACGAATCCAAGCACGGCGCCGACGCCGGCGACGATCCCGTTCATGATGAGACCGTACAGCCATTGCGGCACTCTCGGTTCGCCCTCGGCGTCGAGCAGCGCCTTGTCGAGCAGCGCGGGGATACCGGGCACCCAGACGCCGTCGTCCGCGGGGTCCGGCTCATCAAATCCGGCTTCGCCGAAATACGCGACGGCCTCGACGAACGTCATTCCGTTCGTCTCCTCCTCCGACGCGCCGTCGGGTACGGCGTCGTAGTATACGTTAAGCTCCGTCTCCTCGAGCGTCTCCTCGTCCTCGACCGTGACTTTTCTGCAAGTGTCGGCGGTTGTGAAATTTCTTAGTGAATCCGCGTCGAAATCTTCGTCTTCTATATCAAAACCGTACGCGAGCAGCGCGTTTTTCGCCGCGGAATAGTTCTCCGCTTTTTCTTCATAAGCCTTGGCGCCTATATTCAGCAGATGGAAGCCGTCTCCGAAAAGTCCGTCGTTCGCCCAGTCCGTGAGCGCCGTGCCAAGTGCGCCCGGCGCCATTGCGATCAGATATACGAGCGTGATCACGACGGCGAAGATCGGCAGACCGAGCCAGCGGTTCGTGACGACCTTGTCTATCTTGTCGGATACCGTCAGATTGCCTTTGTTTTTCTTTTTGTATACCGCTTTTATGACGGTGCCGATGTATACGTATCTTTCGTTTGTGATTATGCTTTCCGCGTCGTCGTCGAGTTCTTCCTCCGCGGCTTTTATATCCTCTTCGATGTGAGCTTTCGTCGCCTCGTCGAGCTTCAGCTGATCGAGCACCTTTTCGTCGCGCTCGAATACTTTGACGGCGTACCATCTCTGCTGCTCGGCGGGCATGTCGTGGACGACCGCCTCCTCGATATGGGCGAGCGCGTGCTCGACCGGGCCGGAGAACGAGTGCTGCGGCACCGTTTTCGCGCCTTTTGCCGCCTCGATCGCCGCTTCAGCCGCCTCCGTGACGCCCGTTTCTTTGAGCGCCGAGACTTCGACGACTCTGCATCCGAGCTGACGTGACAGCTCCGCGGTGTTTATCGTGTCGCCGCTTTTTCTGACGACGTCCATCATGTTTATCGCAACGACGACCGGTATCCCGAGCTCCGTCAGCTGCGTTGTGAGGTAAAGGTTCCTTTCGAGGTTCGTACCGTCGACGATGTTGAGTATCGCGTCCGGGCGTTCGCCGATCAGGTAGTTCCTCGCGACGACCTCCTCAAGCGTGTACGGCGACAGAGAATAGATGCCGGGAAGGTCGGTGATTATCACTCCGTCGTGCTTTTTCAGCTTGCCTTCCTTCTTTTCGACCGTGACGCCGGGCCAGTTTCCGACGAACTGGTTCGATCCGGTCAGCGCGTTGAACAGCGTCGTTTTGCCGCTGTTGGGGTTGCCCGCCAGGGCGATGCGTATATCCATTTTATGATCCTCTCTTTCCCGTTGGGTTAGCAACTGCTAACCCAACGGCTTGTTTTAAGGGGCTGATGCCCCGTGATTTATTCGACTTCGATCATCTCGGCGTCCGCTTTGCGGAGCGAAAGCTCGTATCCGCGGACGTTTATCTCCACAGGATCGCCGAGCGGAGCGACCTTGCGGACGAATATCTGTACGCCGCGCGTTATTCCCATATCCATTATGCGGCGCTTGACGGCGCCTTCCCCGTGCAGTCTTACCACCTTAACGGTGTCGCCTATCTTTGCCTGTCTCAGAGTTTTCATCGTTTTCTCCTTTCAAACCATTATTTTTCTCGCCATGTCCTCGTTTATGGCAAGCCGCGACTCTTTCATTTTCACGATGACGTTGCCGCCGAGCCTGCTCAGGACGTAAACAGCGCCGCCGACGGTGAAACCGAGATCTTCAAGATGCTTTTTCACCTCCGCCGACCCGCCGACCTTCTTGATGATGAGTTCTTCTCCCTCATCCGCCAGATTCAAAGGAAGCATAAATTCTCCTCCCTGTCCGTGTTTTACGGTTTGCATATGCTAACTTTCGCGGCCATTATAATACATCCCGCGCCGTTTGTCAAGTGGTTTTGATAAAATTCTCAAAAAAGTTAGCAATAACTAATCCGACGCCGGAAATCCCCGAAGATCGTCGGCGCCGGCCGGCTTTTCTGTTGTGTCCCTGCGGGACGTTCGGTGCGGCTTGCGGTGGATGAGGCGAGCGCCAGTCCCGCAGATCATCGTTTGAAACGGATCGGTCGCGCGGCCCCCTCAAGTCGTATACGCGACTGGTGGGAGGGGAACAGGGGGCTTTGGGGGCTTGGGGGGTTGGCGCGTAGCGCCATGAGAGGTGGGCGAC
>JAFZRM010000211.1 GCA_017619885.1 Clostridia bacterium
CCTTGACAGGTTCCTTGAGATAAAATGGGTGGCGAGCGCGTTCCGCGGCATCAGGATCGCCGTGGCGATACTGATAATCGACGCCGCTGTCAGGATGATCGGGAAAACGGAGAAAAAGCCGCTGCCGCTGATCATCCTTTCCGTGTCGTTTATAGCGATGATCCTTATAGACGTCTTTGCGCTGCGCGTCTCGACAATCGTTCTGATGCTGGCGGCAGCCGTCGCCGGCCTCGCCGTTTATCTCGTTAAACGGCACCGTGAAAAGGAGGAGATGAAATGATCCTCCTCGAGCTTTTGGCGGGATTCCTTGAAATCGGTCTGTTTTCGTTCGGAGGCGCGTACGGCGCGATCCCGCTGATCCGCGAGGTCGTACTGTCGTACGGCTGGATCGGCGAAGAAGAGCTCTCCTATATGATCGCGGTAAGCGAGAGCACGCCCGGACCGATAATGATAAATATGGCGACGTATATCGGAAGCGTGAAAGCCGGCGTGCCGGGCGCTCTGATCGCCACCGCCGCCGTCGCTCTGCCGGCGTTCGTCATAGTGATTATACTCACCGTCGTTTTGAAAAAGCTGACGGAAAACGGTGCGTTCAAGTCGATCCTCGGATCGCTCAAAAACTGCGTCGCGGGCGTGATCCTTGCGACCGGCGTATATATGATGGTCAACGTCAGCACGGGCGGCGTCGGCAGCGCGTCCGTCGACCTGCCCGCGATAATACTGGCGGCGGTCCTTTGCGCGTTGTATTTCGGCGCGAAAAAGGTGATCGGAAAAGGCGTTTCGCCGATAATACTCATCTGCGTCGCGGGCGCGGCGGGCGTTCTGATCTACGGCTTCTGACGGCCGGTCCGCGGCGAAACTATAGTGATATTGATTTACAAAGTTTAAATTTCTATTAATCATATGTAAAATTGCTTTTACCAGTATTTACTTTTATTTTTTTTAGTCTATAATGATATTTGAAAGGAGGTACTGAGAGATGAAACTAATTAGAGCCCTTGCTATAAATATTGTTTTTATAACTGTGTTCATGGGAATGACTGCTCATGTTGCAGCGTTATCTGACGGAAGCAACGATCCTTCGGAAGAATTATTAGCTGAACAATCCACTGTTATGACTTCGATTTCATCAGACCCTTCCTCCGCGACATACTGGATTAAGGATGCGACCGCAAACAGATATCTGACGAAAAGCATTAATTCAACCGTGATTCCTTTACCGTTTGCCGCGGCAAATACCCCTAAATGGCAATTTGTTGAAACTACGGTTTCCTCGTCAACGTATTATTGTATTGTCAATGCCGAAACTTTTTCATCACCGATCAGCGGCGACAGATATGCCGTTTCTTACGATACTTCTTCATCAACAGGAATTTCTCTATCAGTTTTAAGTCATGATCCGAGCACTTGGACAAATTATCAAAAGTGGTCTTTAATTCTTACTGACGTTGTAAATAATTATTATAAAATACAATGCAGTAACGGTCTTTATCTTAAAATGACGTCAACTGCTGTTACTTACACGATATTCAGTAATGAAGCCACAGTCTTTGAATTTGTCAGAGCGAGCAACACTTTCACTCCGTATTCGGATATGAACGGATACATTATGAAAGTCAACAGTTCAGAACTTATCGAAAAAATGAATTGTTATGGTTATGCTATAAGGGCTTATATCAATGAATTGCCTTTTCTTGTAGGTCAAGATTTTGACAATGATTATATTATTGATACCGCATATTGGGCATCGTATAAACTACAAATGGGTGATATCTCGGGAGAAGATTCTTATAGACAATTTTTAAACAACTATGCTAATATTAATCATAACAATTTGGGAGGATATTATTATACAGATATTCAAATGACATATTTGACAGCTGCGGTGATTTATTCAGTGAATTGCGACTTGCAGCAAATATATGGATATGCCAATAATGTAGTTTACTGTTCCAATAATTCTTCCGATATTCCTCTCGGAGACTGGAGAAAAGTCGCACTTGTAATGACCCAGAACTGGACAGATGAGTATCCATTTGATTACCATTGGTATGTAGAAAACGACGATGGAACGTGGTCTCATAAGCCGGGTATTTCGACGGTCAGAAATAGCGATGATAGTTATATTATTATTACTGATCCGGAAACGGCAAATACAGGTAATTACGATTATTTTGCCGGGTATTATTACATACGATGCGATAACGTTATCAAAGAAGTTACGTTTGACAATAATAATACCGCCACAGTTACAAACGACGGAAGCGGCGATATTCTTTATCATTCAAAAACGCTTGGAGAGATTTATCCCTCAAGGACATTAACAGCTGATTTTGATTATTGCAATAGTTTATCATATAAATTACTCGGCAGAATTATCGGGTTGAAGAGATATTTATATGTATATGTAAGGGATAATTATGATAATCACTTTATAAAATACCCGAAATATGCTGATTTGATGACGAATCCAATTCAATATGGTTATGATCCTCCTGGTATACAGGATATTGGTTATTACTCAAGCATTCAAAATCTTGAATCAGCTGAAATCGGTTATATAACGGTTAATAATTCACAATATCCAATCAGTTCAGATTCCTACGGTATAGCACAAGACGTTGATTTTTATGAGTTTACAGTGTATAGTCCCGGCGATTATGAAATATATACTGAATATTATTCAACCGGGGAAGAAATAGATACGTTTGGAAAACTATATCAAGGAAATACGTTGCTGTATTCTGATCAAGACAGCGGTTATGACAAAAATTTCAAAATCGAAGCTACGCTGAGTGCGAATACCGTTTACAGAATCAGCGTGACCGGGGGTAAAACAGGACAATCCGGGCGTTATGTTTTAAATATAATAAAGAAATGAGGTAAATACAATGAAAAGAATAATTTCGTTGATACTTTTGTTAATGCTCACGCTTCCGACGCTGACCGGGTGTATGCTCGGAGTATACGGAACCGATGAAGAGATTAAAAACGACAATTTGGAAGCCGAGGCATCGGATTCTATGACAGACGAGGTCGTTCTCGAGCCTGTAAAATCCGTCACGCTTGATGATCTTCTTGCAAGATCAAACGCGGGCGAATACGTCACACTTAGTGAGTACATGCAGTTTGTTACACCAGTAAATGATTATGTGGAAGCAAAAGCATGGAATCTTAAATATAAACGTGTTCAGCCAAAAACTGATCCGTATAGTTCAGGTGTTAGTGATATAACTGATGGAAACGGATTGGCAATGCTTTGGTATCTTGGTCAATATGAGGAAAACTATTATGTTATATTAACTTGCAGACCGAGTGAATTGAAAAATCCCGAGTCATATGAAGAAATGTATAATAATTCTGAATATATACTTCAAATGATTGAAACGGGGTGGGCGAATTACGAACCTCCGAAGTTTAGCCTTGAAGATGAACTTGTCCTTAATTCAAGAGTTTCTATAGTATTTGAGACGGCGACTTACAACGGAAAGATCAACTATGTTTTATACGATGAAGATACGATGTTAGAGTATTCTGTTCCGTATGGGACGATAATAGCGGAAAAAAAATGATGACAATAAAAAACGTGGTAATGTAACAAGTATTTCGAATATGTTTTCAATTAATTGCATAAAAGCCGGCGGTTTTCCCGTCGGCTTTTTTACTTTGCGGCTTTTTTATTTTCCGTACACTTTTGACGATTTAGACAGCCGCCAGATATACGGGTCTCCACCGTCGCGCTTGCGGAAAATGAAGTCGTACGTGCCCGCCGACGCGCTGTTCTTGTAGAAAGACACAGTCAGCCGGTACGTGCTCTCGGTCTCTTCCGCTTCATGCACCGTCACGTCGACGCTGCATTCCGTCGTCTGACCGACCTGGATGAACGCGTCGATCTTTTCAAGATACGAATACATCGCCGTCGATCTTACCGTCGCCTTTCTGTTCCCGCCGAAATACGTATAAACGGTGTTCTCGTAGTCGGAGACGGGTATCAGAGTGTTGACGGACAGCTCAGGATATTTCTCGCTGAACAGATCCATCATCTGCCGGTCCGCGGAATATCGCGAATAAAACGTGCCGGCAAGATAATTCAGCACGACGTCGACGTAATCGCCGGCGCAGTCGGAAAACGAGTCGAAAGTTATCACCTCGTCGCCGAAGCAGACGATTTTCGACAGCTCCGCGAGCCTTGACACGACCTCGTCGTCCTCCGCGAGCACAGTGACCGTCGCCTCAGCCGAGTAATCGTTTTTATCGATGCCGAGTATATCGCAGATGACGTCGCCAAACCGCCCGCCACAGGAGCACAGAGACATCGCCGCGGCGGCGACTATTATATATATTAAAATCTTCTTCATTTGATGATCCCGTTTCTGATGAGCTGACGCGCGTATCCCATGCGGCACGTCGTTTTGCAGTGCTCTATGCGCACGCAGCCGAGCGCCTCGCACAGATAAAGGTGCGCGAGCATCCCGGCGTATACCGTGTCGTATCTGTCGGGCGTGTGCTGCCGCGCGAGCTTTTCCGCCTCTTCGGTGTCGTAGTCGAGGCCACGCACGAAAAGACGCAGTTCCTCCGCCGAAAGGCTTTTAGCGTTCCTTCCCGTCACGGCCCTGAACAGCCGGAACAAACCGGCGGACGTGCCGCCGCTCGCGAAAAGCGTCGCGCCTTCGGGCGCCTTTATGCCGGCGGAAAATCCCTGCACCGCGTCCTTGATCCGCGCCGCCTGCGCCGGGGTGGGGAATATGCCGATCCCGAGCTCGTGACAAAGCGATCTGCTGCCGAACGGCAGGCTGACGGAAAGCCGCACGTCGCCGCCTTCGATGACGTTAATCTCGGTCGAGCCGCCGCCCATATCCGTAAGTACTCCCGTGCCCGGATTGCCCGCCTGTAAAAACGCCTCGCAGCCGAGGCGCGCCTCCTCCTCGCCGCTGATTATCCGCAGCGAAAGGCCGGTCTCGGCTTTTATGCGCTCGCAGACCCGGTCGGCGTTTGAGATGCCGCGAAGGCTCTGCGTGGCGTAAGGAAAGATCCGTTTTACGCCGTTTTCCGCGCATACTGCGGCGAATCCGTTCATAATATTAACAAGGACGCCGATACATTCGTCGTCGAGCACGCCGCCGTCCTTGTGGTCGGCTATCATGTCTCGCTCGATGTATTTCGCCGTCGCCGTGAGTTTGTTGTTATTATATTTGTATATCTCCGCTTTCGCGGTGTTCGATCCTATATCTATAACGGCAAATTTCAACTTCTCATCTCCGGTCGCTTCGCTTCACTTATATAGTACGATACCGGTGTTTAATACGTAAAAACAGATTGTAAAAAAATATGAAATAGTGAAGGGGTGAGCGCTTTGTTCGCCGGTATTCCCGCCGCGCTGTACGGCTTTATTTATCTTTTTCTTAAGGTGTCGGAATCCGACGCTTTCCCGCCGCCGCTGTCCGCCGGGGAGGAGGCGGAATGCTTCCGCCGCATGAAGCGCGGCGACAGGGAGGCGCGGCAGAAGCTGATCGTGCATAATCTCAGGCTCGTCGCGCATATAGTGAAAAAGTACTACTCGCAGTCGGATCAGGAGGAGCTTATATCGACCGGAACGGTCGGGCTGATTAAAGCCGTCGACACGTTCGATCCGTCAAACGGCACGCGCTTCGCTACGTACGCGTGCCGATGCCTGCAGAACGAGATACTCATGCAGTTCCGCGCGCAGAAGAAATTCAAAGCCGAAGTCTCCGTTAACGACGCGGTCGACACGGATAAGGACGGCAACCCGCTGACGTACGGCGACATCGTTTCAAGTGAAGGCGACATCGCGGACGAACTCGAATTCAGATCGCGCGCGCAGAAAGCGGTCGACTACGTGATGAACGGCTTAAGCGGCAGAGAGAAGCGGATCGTCGTGCTCCGCTACGGCCTGGGCGGCGGCGAGCCGCTGACGCAGGCGCAGACCGCGAAGATCCTCGGCATATCGCGCTCGTACGTTTCGCGCATCGAAAAATCCGCGCTTCAGAAGCTCCGCACGCACATGAAGCGGCTCGGGTACGAATAAAACCGCAAATTACGGAATAAATATATATAAAAAACACGGAGGTATCGGTTTGAACAACGGTTTCATAAACTGGACGGCGTACAGCTGCGACGCCGTCGCCGAAGCGGGCGGCGAATACATCCTGCAAAACGATCTGCCGGACGTGCGAAAGATCGTCCACGTCTGCTCGCAGATCAAAAAGAACGAATGCTATCTTGAGGGCCGGACGGCGTCCGCGGAAGGGACGGTCGGCTGCAGCGTGCTTTACGTCGGCGACGACGGCGATCTGCACAGTGCCTCGTACGAGTCGGCGTTTTCGGCAAAGACAGAGCTTCGCGACGGCGACGGCGCGGAGGTCTGCGACGCAGCCTTCATGCCCGCCGACACGCAGGTGCGCCTCGCCAACCCGCGCAAATTCTCGATCAGGAGCAGGATCCCGGTCGCCTTCACCGTGTATTCGAAGCGCGAATGGGAGCCGTTCATCGAGGGTGTGCAGGACGCGGGCCTGCAGTACGACGGAAAAAGCGGATGCACGTTCGGCGCGGCGCAGATAAAGGAGAACGACATACCGTACGCCGAGGATCTGCGCATCCCGGAGCAGTATCCCGAGCCCGACAGGCTGTTATACGGCTGCGTGGCGGCGGGGATACCGACGGTGACGCCGTCAGACGGCTCTGCCGAGATCGCGTTCACCGCGGACGTGATGACGGTGTATCTGACGGAGGAATCGATCCCGGTGTCGTACAAAACGTCGGTGACCGTGACGCATACGGTCGACGACGACGCCGTGAAAGCCGGCTCCGTCTGCCGGGCATCGGTATATATTACCGATCCGCGGTTCTCGCTCACGACGGATAAGAGCGGTCAGCTGCGCACGGTCGAGCTCGATCTGTCGTATTCGCTGTCGCTGTTATGCGAGACGAAAAACGATATAACGTATATCGCGGATATGTTCTCGACGGAAAAAGAAAGCTCGGCTTCGTATAAAGAACTGACGTTGCGCCGCGCCGTGCTGCCGTATACCGCGCATATCACCGTCAGCGGGGAAGCGGAGGGCAGACCGGATACGCGCATCGTGCTGGCGACCGCCGAATGCGGCGCGGTCGCCGCGGCGACGGAGAACGGTCAGACCGTTTGCGAAGGCGATATCCGGATATACACCGTATACGAGGAAAACGGTTCGTGCGAGAGCGGCTCGCTTACCGTGCCGTTCCGGGCGGTGCTGCCGTACGCCGTGCCCGACGGCGCGTCGTATTCGGTCGCCGCGGCGGTCGGCATACCGTCGGTCAGGGCGGACGGCGGGAAGATATATTCGGACGTCGAGCTTTATATCAGACTTACCGGCGAGCAGACGCAGACCGTAAGCGCACTGAGCGTGTTCAAGATCAGCGACACGCCGCTTTACAGAGACAAAGTATCTCTGCGAATTTATAAACCGCGCGGACAGTCGCTGTGGGAAGTGGCGAAGCGGTTCAAAGTTCCGGTAAACGAACTCGCCGCGGCAAATGAAGACGTCAGCGGCGGCGTTCTGATTATTCCGTGATATGCGGCAGAGAGGAGCGGCGCGGATGATTCCGCGCCGCTTTTGACGTGTTTAAAAGAAACACCCGACCAAGTGTAGACAAGCATAAAAAGAGTGAGAAAAGGGATTGACAAGAGGGAAAAAAAGTGATATATTAGACAGGCGCTCGGAAAGCGGGAGAGCGTCGAGGCGGAAACGCCGGGGCGTAGGAAAGCAGA
>JAFZRM010000212.1 GCA_017619885.1 Clostridia bacterium
CGTTCACGCTCGGCGGCACCGGCGGCGGATTCGCGAACAACGAAGAAGAGCTGATCACTGTCGCGTCGAACGCCTTCAGGCTCTCCCCGGTCCATCAGGTCCTCGTCGAGAAGAGCGTCAAAGGATATAAAGAGATAGAATTTGAGGTCATGCGAGACAGCAGCGGTCACGCGATAACGATCTGCGGCATGGAGAACGTCGATCCCGTCGGCGTCCATACCGGTGACAGCATAGTCGTCGCGCCGATCCTGTCGCTTAACGATCACGACCTGAAAATGCTCAACGACAGCGCGATAAAGATCATAAAAGAACTGAAGATCGCCGGAGGCTGCAACGTCCAGTTCGCGCTGCACCCGGAAACGAGCGAATACTTCCTGATAGAAGTCAATCCGCGCGTATCGCGCAGTTCGGCGCTGGCGTCTAAGGCGAGCGGATATCCGATTGCGCGCGTCACCGCGAAGATCGCGCTCGGCATGATGCTCGAGGAGATACCCGTCGCCGGCGGCACCGCAGCGATCGAGCCGTCGCTCGACTATATCGTGGCGAAATTCCCGCGCTTCCCGTTCGATAAATTCGCCGACGCGCCGAACACGCTCGGCACGCAGATGAAGGCGACCGGCGAAGTCATGGGGATCGGTTCCAACCTCGAGGAGTGCATGCTCAAATCGGTCAGGTCGCTCGAGACGGGCGTCTGCCATCTGTATCTGCCGAAGTTCGACCGTTTCGGCACGGACGAGCTGCTCGAATACGTGTCCGTGTTCCGCGACGACAACGTCTACGCGATGACGGAGCTGCTGCGCCGCGGCGTCGATATCAAGACGATCCACGAGAAGACGATGATAACGGAGCTGTTCATCAACGCGCTGAAGAACATCACCGACATGGAGGAGAAGCTCAAAAAGAACGTCAACTCCGTACCGGTGCTCAGGGAAGCGAAGCAGATGGGCTTTTCGGATAAATACATCGCCTCGCTCTGGAACCTCAACGACACGGAAATATACGAAAAACGCAAAAAACACAAAATAGTCCCCGTGTTCCGCATGGTCGACACGCTTCACACCGGAAAATATCTCGCGTATCTGTATTCATCGTACACCGGCGAGAATCAAAGCAGACTGACAGACAAAAAGAAGATCGTCGTGCTCGGCGCCGGCCCGATAAGGATCGGTCAGGGCGTGGAATTCGACTATTCGACCGTCCACGCGGTACAGACGATCAGGCGTCAGGGCTATGAATCGATAATCATAAACAACAACCCGGAGACCGTCTCGACCGACTACGAGACCGCCGACAAGCTCTATTTCGAGCCGCTGACGCCGGAGGACGTCATGGCGGTGCTCGACTTCGAGCGGCCGGAGGGCATAATCGCGTCGCTCGGCGGTCAGACCGCCATAAACCTCGCACAGCCGCTGACGGAACGCGGCGTGACGATGATAGGCACGGATTTCGACGCGATAGAACGCGCCGAGAACAGGGACAGCTTCGAAAAAGTCCTTCTCGATCTCAACATACCTCAGCCGAAGGGCTGCGCCGTGACGAACATCGAGGACGGCGTCGCCGCGGCGGCGGAGATCGGCTATCCCGTGCTCGTCCGCCCGTCGTTCGTTCTCGGAGGCCGCGCGATGCAGATCGTCGCGAACGAAGAACAACTGCGCCATTATCTGAAAAACGCCGTCGAGATAGACGCGGACAAACCGGTCCTCGTAGACAGATACATCCCCGGAAAAGAGGTCGAGACGGACGCGATCTGCGACGGCCGCGACGTGTTCGTGCCCGGCATAATGGAGCTCGTCGAGCGCACCGGCATCCATTCCGGCGACTCGATAAGCGTCTACCCCGCGTTCTCGGTGTCGGACAAAGTCAAGGGAAAGATACTCAGCTACACGAAGAAGCTCGGGCTCGGCATCGGCATAAAAGGCCTGTACAATATCCAGTTCATCGTCGACGAAAACGACGACGTATACGTCATCGAGGTCAACCCGAGATCGTCGCGCACGGTGCCGTTCCTGTCCAAAGCGACGGGTTACCCGCTGCCCGACATAGCGACGGAGGTCATACTCGGAAGCAGCCTTAAGGAGCAGGGGATATTCGATCTGTATCCGGAGGAGAAGAAACGCCACTACGTGAAAGTGCCGGTGTTCTCGTTCAACAAGATCAGAGGACTCGACGCGTATCTTTCGCCGGAGATGAAGTCGACCGGCGAGGCGATAGGCTACGATGACAAGCTCAACCGCGCGCTGTATAAAGGATTGCAGGCGGCGGGCACTCATCTGCAGAATTACGGCACGGTGCTCGTGACGGTCGCGGATTCGGATAAGACCGAGGCTCTGCCGCTGATACGCCGCTTCTACAATCTCGGCTTCAACATAGAGGCGACCGAGGGCACAGCGAAATTCCTGAAAGAGAACGGCATACGCACGCGCATCCTGCAGAAGATCTCGTCGGGTTCGGACGAGATACCGGAATCGCTTCGTCAGGGACATATCGCGTACGTTATAAACACGCGCGACATCGCCGCGACCGAGGCGCAGAGCGACGGTCAGCAGATCAGAAAAGCGGCGACGGAGAACAACGTGACGATGTTCACGTCGCTCGATACGGTGCGCGTCCTGCTCGACGTGCTCGAGGAGACGACGCTGACCGTTTCCACAATAGATTCGTGATATGAAAGACGTAATGTTCACGGTGGACGAAAACGTCCGCATAGCGGAAAACGTATATAAAATGACGCTGTACGGCGACACGTCGGACATAACGCGTCCCGGTCAGTTCGTCAACGTAAAGCTCGACGGGCTGTACCTGCGCCGTCCCGTATCCGTATGCGATAAAACGGATGAAAAACTGACGTTAATTTATAAAATAGTCGGCAAGGGCACGGAGCGGATGGCCGGCATGCCGGCGGGGACGGAGCTGTCCGTTCTGAGCGGACTCGGAAACGGCTACGACACGGGCGTGTCTGGCGATCAGCCGCTGCTCATCGGCGGCGGCGTCGGCGTCCCGCCTCTGTATCTGCTCGCGAAAAAGCTGACCGGAGAGGGAAAAAAGGTCAGCGCCGTGCTCGGCTTCAACAAAGCCGGCGAAGTGTTTTATGAAAAAGAGTTCGCGGCGCTCGGCTGCGACGTACAGGTCACGACGGCCGACGGCAGTTACGGCAAAAAGGGCTTCGTAACGGACGCTCTGCCGGACGGCTGCACGTATTACTACGCCTGCGGACCTCTGCCGATGCTCAAAGCCGTGTTTAACAGCTGCAAATCGGACGGTCAGCTCTCGTTTGAGGAGAGGATGGGATGCGGTTTCGGCGCGTGCATGGGCTGTTCGTGCAAAACCGTAACGGGTTATAAACGCATCTGCAAAGACGGTCCGGTGCTGTACAAGGAGGAGATACTATGGGAAAAATGAGCGTCGACCTCTGCGGGATAACGCTTGACAATCCGATAATCCCCGCCTCGGGCACGTTCGGATACGGGCTTGAATTCGCGGAGCTTTACGATATAAACATCCTCGGCACGTTTTCATTCAAGGGAACGACGAAAGAGCCGCGCTTCGGCAACCCTACGCCGAGGATAGCGGAATGCGCGTCCGGTATGCTCAACGCCGTCGGTTTGCAGAATCCGGGCGTGGAGCACGTCATAAAATACGAACTGCCGGCGCTCAAAAAAGTGTTTCACAAAAAAGTGATGGCGAATATTTCGGGCTCCTGTATCGAAGATTACGTTTACGTAAGCGAACTGCTCGACCGTGAGGAGCAGGTTGGCTGGCTTGAGATAAACATAAGCTGTCCGAACGTCAAAGCGGGCGGCATGGGCTTCGGCACCTCGTGCGAGTCCGCCGCGGTGGTCACGAAAGCCGTCAAAACTGTGACGAAAAAGCCGGTCATAATGAAACTGTCGCCGAACGTGACGGATATAGTGTCGATAGCCAAAGCGTGCGAGGACGCGGGCGCGGACGGCATATGCGCGATAAACACGCTCCTCGGCATGAGGATCGATTTAAAGACCGGAAAACCGATCATAGCGAACGTGACGGGCGGCGTGTCCGGTCCGTGCGTGTTCCCGGTGGCGCTTCGTGCGGTTTATCAGATAAGTCACACGGTAAAAATACCCGTTATCGGCTGCGGCGGCGTCAGCACCGCGGAGGACGTTTTGGAAATGATGTACGCCGGCGCGACCGCCGTGCAGGTCGGCGCTGCGAACCTCGTCGATCCGTTTGCGTGTAAGAAGATAATCGAAGAGCTGCCCGAGGTTATGGACAGGTATTAATTCAGAATTCAGAATTAAGGAGTCGGCTACGGGAACCCCCACCGCTCTCCGGTTCGCGGCGGGGAACCCCTATACGCCGACGTTCTTTGGGGGTCGCCCACCCCTCACGGGAACCCCCGTTGCTCTGCAGTTCGCAACGGAGAACCCCTACGGCTCGGCTAACGCCTCGCCACCCCCAAACCCCCTGTTCCCCTCCCGGGAACCCCCACCGCTGGTCGCGGCGGGGAACCCCGGCTCCCACAGGTTAATCACCTGAGGGGGCACGCGGCTGATCTGCCATCTCCTGTAGGGCGGGGGCTTGCTCCCGCCGTCCGGTGTTCGCCTCATCCACCGCGCGCGCTGCAGACGCCGCAAAAGCCCCAAGACTTTTTTTGGGGGGAGGCGGGGGTTTGGGGGTGTACAATGGGGGGCGGGGAACCCCCAAAGGCAAAATCAGCCCGCCGAACAAAGGCTAAAGCCGCTGTTCTGCGTATAGGGAGGGGTCTTCCCTCCTGCGCACCGCTCCGCGAACAATTTAAATTTATTCGGAGGAAATTATGAAAAAGTATTATATCGGCATTGAACACTCAGATGATATTGATGATTTCTATTTTTCCGACTTGATGTCATGCTGCTTTAAATACTCAAAGTATTTATCATATGATTATTATTGGTGGGACGGATTAAGTAAGCCGGACAATCCCCCGGTTGAAAAAATATTAAAATACGAAATCTGCGATTTTGAGAAAATGCTGACTGATGAAGCAAAAAAAAACTGGGAGGAAGTGAGGTTAATACATAACTCTCAAATTTGGCTCAATCCTAATATGAAAAGAAAATATTTTGTAATTAACGAAGATACGAAGAATTTTGTGCTTTCATACGGCAGTTTATTTGCATATTGGGAGAATGATCATAGCAGCGGTTATAATTATGAGCCGGCACAAAATCTTATGTTTTACAGAGGCGATCAATCGTTATTCTTCTTATCCGAAACGCATGAGTTTGATTGTATAATATATCCAAACGAAGATGAAGACGTATCGGAAATTATTGGCAGGTGTGGAGGGAAAGAATGGAGCGAATATTCAAAAACAAATGATAATGTTGCTCATGTTCCGTACGTTTTGCCGCAATTCAGAAGAGACGAGTTTGTCTACCTTGATTTAGATAAGTATAAATCTGATAGTGAATAATTAAGCCGGGGATAACGGGTTGTCGTCAGGGGTTACCCATTGTGAACATAGTGAGCAACGGGGGTTCACGCAGTCGACCCCTACGGAGAATGGAGATAATAATGGACCGCGATAATATAAAGCTCGTTAATGTAAACACGAAAAACTTTGACGATCTCGTTGATCTCGAGGTGAACGAAGATCAGAAAGAATACGTGGCGGACAACTGTTACAGTCTGGCGGAAGCGTACGCGACGAACGCGGAGGGAGAAGGCGCGGCAATGCCTTTCGGCATATACGACGGCGAGACTCCGGTCGGGTTTCTTATGATAGGCTACAATATTTGCGACGACTGGGATGATGAAATACTGGATTTTTCAATAAACAGTTATCTTATATGGCGGTTTATGATAGATAAAAAATATCAGGACGAAGGCTACGGCAGAGCCGCTATGAAGCTTGCGCTCGACTACATAAAAACGTTCCCGTGCGGCAAGACCGAATGGTGCTGGCTCTCATACGAGCCGGAAAACGAGGTCGCTAAAAAACTTTACTCCTCTTTCGGCTTTGTTGAAAGACCGGACTTTTATAAAGAAGGCGACGAAATGCCCGCCGTGTTAGAGTTATGAGCCGCTGACGCGGCGTTATGATTTCGGCTTACGCCGAAAATTATGAATTGCTTGTGCAATACTATGAGTTCGCTTGCGCGAACGTTAAAAAGGATAAAACGTATGAGACTGCTGTTTGAAATGGATAAAAAAGACTACGGAGAGTGTACGCATACCTACGCGCGCCACTCTGCAAGAAGTATAATTATAAAAGACGGCAAAGTCGCCATGATACACAGTCTGAAATACGATTACTACAAATTCCCGGGCGGCGGGATAGAGAACGGAGAAGACCCCGTGCGGGCGATGATACGTGAAACGCGGGAAGAAGCCGGGCTGATAGTCGATGTTGATTCGATCAGAGAATACGGATACGTACACAAAATACAAAAAAGCGACAGAGACGAAACCGAGTGTTTTTTGCAGGATAATTATTATTATCTTTGCGATATAAAAGGTAAAACGGCGCAGAAGCTTGACGGCTACGAGGCGAGCGAAGCGTATACGCTTGAATACGTTAAACCGGATATTGCAATAAAAAAGAATTGCGCAGTAAAAGACAGTCCGTATAATAAGATGATGTTTGAAAGAGAAGCGCGTGTGCTTAAGATGCTTATTGAAGAAGGATTTATAAAATAACGATATCAGACAGTAAGGCGGCGCTATAGCACATTCGGGCGCCACCCCCCACGGCGCCGAATGTGCTCATTTGGCAAAGCCAAATGAGAAAAGGAAAAACGATAATAAAAGAGGTTATGTTATGGGAAAAGACGTTATAATCGCCTGCGATTTTGACAGCGCGGAAAAAACTTTGCAGTTTTTAGACAAATTCGGTGACAAAAAGCCGTTTGTAAAGATCGGCATGGAACTGTTTTACGCTGAGGGACTGGACATGGTGCGCCGTATAAAGGAGAGGGGACACAGGATCTTCCTTGATCTGAAGCTCCACGACATACCGAACACGGTAAAGAAAGCGATGGCATCTCTGTCGCGGCTCGATGTGGATATGTGCAACGTCCACGCCGCGGGAACTTCAAGAATGATGGAAGCGGCGATCGAGGGATTGACACGGCCGGACGGCAGCAGGCCGATCCTTATCGCCGTGACTCAGCTCACCTCGACCGATCAGACCTCGCTTGAAGAAGAACTTTTGATAAAAGAACCTATAAAAGACGTGGTTATGAGCTACGCGAGAAACGCGAAGTCCGCGGGTCTTGACGGCGTCGTCTGCTCGCCGCTCGAGGCGGCGGCGGTACACTGCGCGTGCGGCGAAGATTTCCTTACCGTAACGCCCGGCGTCCGCTTCGCCGACGGCGACAAAGGCGATCAGAAGCGCGTGATGACACCGGCGCAGGCAAGGGAAGCCGGCTCGGATTATATAGTCGTCGGCAGACCTGTAACGGCGGCGGCCGATCCCGTCGCCGCGTATGAAAGATGTGTGGAGGAATTTGTGAAATGACTGATTACAGAGAGCTTATAGCGTCGGATCTGCTTAAAATAAAAGCGGTGTTTCTGCGCCCGGACGAGCCGTTCACGTGGGCGTCCGGCATAAAGAGCCCGATCTACTGCGACAACCGCCTGACGCTGACGGCGCCCGAGGTGCGTACGCACGTTGAAGAAGGGCTGGCTCACATTGTGAAAACGCATTATCCGGAAGCGGAAGTGTTGATGGGCACCTCGACCGCGGGCATCGCCCACGCGGCGATCACGGCGCATATACTCGGTATGCCCATGGGCTACGTCAGAGGCAGCAACAAAGATCACGGCAGACAGAACAGGATAGAAGGGAAGCTCGAGCCCGGGCAGAAGGTCGTCGTCATAGAAGACCTGATCTCGACCGGCGGCAGCGTCATCGAGGTCGTCGACGCGCTGCGCGAGGCGGGCGCGGTCGTGCTCGGCGTCGCTTCCATATTCACGTACGGGATGAAAAAAGGACTGCAGAGACTCGCGGAGGCGGGCGTCGCAAACGTCTCATTGACGGACTTTGACGAGGTCGTCAGAGTCGCCGCGGAACAAAAATACATAACGGAGCAGGACGTGGGAAGGCTGATCGCGTTCAGAGACGACCCGTCTGACGAGAGCTGGATCGGAGGAAAACGATGAGATCGGTGATTGACATAACGGACCTTTCAAAGGAAGAACTCGCGTCTCTTATGGAGACGGCGAACGATATAATGAAGGATCCGGGAAAATACGCGCACGCCTGCGCCGGAAAGAAGCTCGCGACGCTGTTTTTCGAGCCGTCGACGAGGACGCGCATGAGCTTCGAGGCGGCGATGTATGAGCTCGGCGGAAGCGTCATCTCAATGACCGACGGCGCGACGTCCTCCGCCGCAAAGGGCGAGAGCGTGTCCGATACGGCGAAGATCGTGTCGTGCTACGCCGATATAATCGCGATGCGCCACCCGAAGGAGGGCGCGGCGCTCGTCGCCGCAAACGCCGCGTCGGTGCCGGTTATCAACGCCGGCGACGGCGGCCATTGCCACCCGACGCAGACGCTCGCGGATCTGTTGACGATCAGCCGCGAAAAGGGAAGACTTTGCGATCTGACGGTCGGTCTGTGCGGCGACCTCAAATTCGGCCGCACGGTCCATTCGCTGATAAACGCGCTCAGCAGATACGAAAATATCAGGCTCGTGCTGATCTCTCCCGAGGAGCTGCGTCTGCCCGATTACGTGTATAACGACGTGATAGTGAAAAACGGCATGAAATGCGTGCAGACGCCGGATCTGATGTGGGCGCTGCCTCAGCTCGACGTGCTGTATATGACGCGCGTCCAGCGCGAGCGGTTCTTCAACGAGGAGGAATATCTGCGGCTGAAGGACAGCTATATCCTGACGAGGGAAAAGCTGAACCACGCGCGCCCGGACACGATCGTGATGCATCCGCTGCCGAGAGTGAACGAGATAAGCGTATCCGTCGACGACGACCCGAGAGCGTGTTATTTTAAACAGGCGCTGTACGGAAAGTTCATGAGAGAGGCGCTGATCCTGATGCTTTTGTCGGAATGTGGAAAAAATGATGCGAAAACGTATTGACAACGGGCGGGCATTTATAGTAAAATAGAAAAAAGGACGGTCACAAATGAATATTGATGCGATCAGAAACGGCGTGGTCATAGACCACATCACGGCGGGAGAGGGCCTGCGGCTCTTCACGCTGCTCGGGCTCGACGGGCTCGACGTGCCCGTGGCGCTGATAAAGAACGCGCAGAGCGGCAAAAAAGGGAAAAAGGACATAATCAAGATCGACGCGGACATACAGATAGATCTCGACGTCGTCGGCTTCGTCGATCCCGGCGCCACGGTAAACGTCATTAAAGACGGCGTGGTTGCGGAAAAGAAGAAGATGAAGCTGCCGCAGACGCTTAAAAACGTCGTGCGCTGCAAGAACCCGCGCTGCATAACGACTACGGAGCAGGAGCTGCCGCAGATATTCAGACTGTCGGACGAAAAGGCAAAAATCTACCGTTGCTGTTACTGCGACGGCAAGGCCAGCGTTTAAGGAGGAGAAAAGCATGGCGACATTCATCAACGAACCGTCTCATACCTTTAACGAATATCTGCTGATACCCGGATATTCATCGTCGGAATGCGTACCGTCGAACGTGAGTCTTAAGACTCCGCTCGTGAAATACGCAAAAGGACAGGAACCGGCGATAACGATGAACATCCCGATGGTATCGGCTATAATGCAGTCCGTTTCGGGAGACCGGCTCGCCGTGGCGCTCGCCACGGAAGGCGGCGTTTCGTTCATATACGGATCACAGCCGATAGCCGATCAGGCGGCTATGGTGAAGCGCGCGAAGACGTATAAAGCGGGCTTTGTAAAAAGCGACTCGAACCTGAAGCCGACGGACACGCTGGCGGACGTGATAGAGCTCACCGCGAAGACCGGACACTCGACGATCGCCGTCACAGACGACGGAACGTCGGAGGGCAAACTGCTCGGAATAGTCACCGGACGCGATTACCGCGTAAGCCGCATGTCGCTTGATCTTCAGGTCAGCGAATTCATGACGCCTTTTGAAAAGCTGATCTGGGCGAAGGAAGGCACGACGCTGAAGGAAGCGAACGATATAATCTGGGATCACAAGCTCAATTCGCTGCCGATAGTCAACGAGGCGGGAAGGCTCTGCCACCTCGTTTTCCGCAAGGACTACGACACGCATAAACAGAACCCGAACGAACTGTTAGACGACCAGAAGCGGTACGTCGTCGGCGCCGGTATAAACACGCGCGATTACGCGGAAAGAGTTCCCGCGCTCGTTGAGGCGGGAGCCGACGTGCTCTGCATAGACAGCTCCGAGGGCTTCTCCGAATGGCAGCGCATAACGCTGAAATGGATCAGAGACAACTACGGCGACGCCGTGAAGGTCGGCGCCGGAAACGTCGTCGACGCGGACGGCTTCAGATTCCTGGCGGAATGCGGCGCGGACTTCGTAAAGGTCGGTATCGGCGGCGGCTCGATCTGCATCACCCGCGAGACGAAGGGCATAGGCAGAGGCCAGGCGACCGCGGTCATCGAGGTGTGCAAGGAACGCGACAAGTATTTCGAGGAAACGGGCGTATACGTTCCCGTCTGCTCCGACGGCGGCATCGTGTACGACCATCATATAACGCTTGCGCTCGCAATGGGCGCCGACTTCGTGATGCTCGGCAGATATTTCGCCAGATTCGACGAAAGCCCGTCAAACAAAGTCAGCCTCAACGGCACGTACTATAAGGAGTACTGGGGCGAAGGCTCGGCGAGAGCGAGAAACTGGCAGAGGTACGACTTAGGCGGCGATAAAAAGCTGTCGTTCGAGGAGGGCGTCGACTCGTACGTCCCGTACGCCGGTGCGCTGAAGGATAACGTCGCGCTGTCACTGTCGAAAGTGCGCTCGACCATGTGCAACTGCGGCGCGCTGACGATACCGGAGCTGCAGAAAAAAGCGAAGCTCACGCTCGTCTCGGCGACAAGCATAGTCGAGGGCGGCGCGCATGACGTCATACAGAAAGAGAAGAGCGCGCCTATAAAATAAACCCCTTTTAAAACAGACTTACCTGATAATTACACAAAAATGTAAGCGATCCCTTTCGTGATCTCACGAAAAGACCGGGCAAAAGACAAGACCCGGCGAAATCGGAACCGAATAAAGGAGATTTTGTTTTGGCGGAATACGATAACGGTACGGGAACCGAATTCGACGACGTTGCCGGTATTTATGATTTTTCGTGGAAGACGATGAATCAGACCATGGTGAACGCCGAATCCAGCGGATTCAGCTCCGCGGTCCACAAGGCCGCTCAGAAGGTGAGAGACCTGTGCATCAGCAACAGTTACGACGAAACAGCGAACGAGTTCAACAACGTTTGCCGGAACCTGCTCGGGAGAAACAGCTGGATACAGCAGTACTATTACGCAAACGAGAAGACATTTGCGGCGTATATGAAGAACGATTCGAAACCGTCCGGATTCTATGATATGTCCGGCGAGGATCAGATCGCTTTTGACTACGGTCTGAAATGTCAGAAGGACGCCGCCTCCTGCTGCAAGCCTCTCGATCAGCTGCAGCTTCTGATGATGACTGTACCGCTCAAAACGACGTTCCGACTCGTCCGTGCGACGATAAATCTTGACGACGCCGGATTTGACGAGCCGCTTTTCAAGCAGATCGACGACGACGTCCGGGAAATAGCGGTTTTCGTCAACAAGAACTGGGATTCGTTCGAGCGTATCTCTAACTCCGCGTCGGAAAGGTTCTACAAAGAGAACAAAGGGAAGATGTCCCCGTCCGATCTGCAGGCGGGATACCGCAAAGCAAGACTGAGGGATTACAAAACCACGTTTGAAGCCTACTGCGTAAAGGCGAACAAAGACTTCAAGTGCAACGACTACTGCACCTTCAGCATGGATCTCAACTATTACGTTTGCATGCAGGTCATCGACGAATACATGAAGGACGTTGCCGAGATCATGAAGAGCGGTCTTGACGAAAAACTTGAAAACAGCATCAAGGAAAGTCAGAAGCTTGCCGCCGTGTTCAATTCCAGAATGGCAAAATGCAAGGAAGACGCCTTTATCATGAGCATGACCGCCGCCGAAGCTCTGAATTACGCGATCGGTGAGTTTTGTCAGCTCGGTCTCGATATATACAATAATTACAAGAGCCTTATCTCCGCGGCGCCTTACTGCTTCATGAAGAAGCTGCCTTCGTCGGACAAACTCAATTCAAAATACGGTCTGAAACCGATGAGCGGCGATCCGCTTTCCGAAGGCACGCACTATGCGCCGCTCATATCTTCCGCGGCGTTCGCTCTGACGCAGCATTGCCGCGATTTTGTATATTCGCACGGGCGCAAGGATATGATGTGACCGCGCCCGATAGTCCCGTGATCCGACGGGACTGTTTCGGTTAAGCGGGAAAACCGCAAAAAAGATACCGAAAACTTGACCGCGCGTTGCCGTAAACGCTTGACTTGAAGGCGTTTTTGTGTTAAAATAGAAAAAACGGCCGGATCATAAACGAACACGATTCAGAAAGGATGATAAAGATGGTAGACAAGAGTATTTTCACTGTCAACGAGTCCAATCTCTCCATGCGTATCCAGCAGGCTGAGGTATACCTCAAAGAATTCGAAAACGAAGTAAAACGGGCGAGCGGCGCTTCGGGTCTTTTCCGTTCGAAAGAGGACGCGCTGTCCCGCATCATGATCTTGAATGAATTCGCCCCGAACGACCCGAGAGTCCAGGCGATGTTCGAGCGTGCGAGAAAATGCATCGTCGGCTCGACCGGCAACTTCATCGACGTCACCCACGACATGATCGTCTATCTCGAGAACGAAGAGAACCTCCGCAGGATGTACGCCGAGAAGAGCGAAAAGGCGTGGAACGCGCTTCTCGAGCAGTACAAAGACAAGCTGCTTGAAAAAGTCTACCCGGCGCCCGACGTGCTCAACGTTCCGACGGACGATTACGTGGGCAAATACGTCGTGCTTGACGAGGTAAGATACCCGTTGAACCAGTTCATGGGCGTCACGGGCGAGTATATACACGTTGGCAAGCGTTCAAGCGGCATGTATTTCGTCAAGATCGATTCGAGAAAATGGCTCGGTCCGTATGAATCCGTCAAACGTTACAGAAGACTTGTCGACACGACCATGATGGAAGTCGATAAGTGGACTGTCCTCGGCGAGATCAAGGATATCGCCATGGAGCAGCCGGAAGCCGGTCAGAACAAGGTCGGGCCTCCCGTGTTCGCGCCGGTCGTCGAGCCGATCGCGCTTTACGTGCCCGGTCACGTGCTCGGCTACTATAACGCCGATATGGAGACGAGCGGCTATTTCGAGGGCGAGGACGAGGTCGCCGGCATCAAAGAGAGCTGGTACACCGAGAAAGCGGTCCCCGAGGACGTCTCGCCGGAAAAACTCGTCGAGATATTCCGTCAGGCGATAAAGGAAAAGAACTACGATCTTTACGTCAACTGCATCCAGCCTGAAAGAAGGCAGAATCCGATACAGGAATCTCAGCTTCTCTATTACTGGGATCTGCATCAGGAACGCTTCCACGGCGAATACGTCCACGCCAACGTCGTGCCCGAGGCAACGAAGATAACCGTCGTCAAGGGCTACAGCGACGAAACAGGTCTCGACTCCTACTTCCTGTCAAAGGAAGAGCAGGCTAAGATCGCGGAGAGATACGGCGAGAAAGTCGAATACGCCTCCGTTCAGACCGTCTCCTTCGACAAGAACGGCAAGCAGCTCGGCAGCCCCGTCAGACGCAATCTCATAAGAACGAACGGCGGCAGATGGTACGTCCGCGATTACGAGATCAGATTCTGACGCGGCGTCAAAAATAAAGAAAAGGAGAAACCATCATGGCAGGACTTGATTTCAGCAGTGCGGAAGATCAATATTTGCTGGGTAAAGAATGGGATGAGATCAACGACGATCTGAGAGCCTGGAAAAATATCAAGGAGCAGTCGCTGAGCGACGAGTTCTTATACGTCGACCACAGGATCATGGTGTTGGCGAAAGCTTTTGAGAACCTATCTTATGATCTCGAGATCGACGAGCTTAAAAATGAAATGAAGCTGGTGCTCGAGCAGCAGCTGAGCTCGGCCTGCTGGATCGTTCAGTTCAAGAGGACCAACCGCGACGACTTCCCGAACATCGTGCCCGCGCCCGCGGCATCCAAACCGAGCTTTTACGGCACCCTGACTCCGGAAGAGAAGAAGCAGTACGACATGGTATTCAATTACCATCAGGAGGCGCTGTTGTATGAGAACGTCTCCGATTACGTCGCGATGATGCTCCGCAAGCTGCCGCTTGACGACAGCTTCAAGCTCTTCATGATCAAAGAGAATTTTGAAGACGCGCAGTTCAATAAATCCTTCTACGATAAAGTCAACGCGGATCTTCAGTCCATATCCGACCGGCTCGAGCAGGACTGGTATTTCTTTGAGAAAAGAGCGAAAAGATCCCAGGATTACGTCGATAAATACGCCGGGAAGATATCGAAGGACAAATTCAAGACCGGATACCGCAAGGAAAGACTCAAGGACTACCTGGACGACGTGAAAAACTGCACGTTCT
Organism: Clostridia bacterium; assembly: GCA_017619885.1. Classification (GTDB taxonomy): domain Bacteria; phylum Bacillota; class Clostridia; order Oscillospirales; family CAG-272; genus UBA1248. The sequence goes on from JAFZRM010000212.1 coordinate 14,598, forward strand.
ACAGCAATCTGCAGAGCCGTTCGGACGGAGTGTTCGAGTGTAAACCGGACGTCTACGCGAGAGCGAGCGCCGTCGACGACTATACGTACGAGTTATCGCGTATCAAAGGCCTTGACGAAAAGCTCCAGAAGTCTATAGACGAATGCGTGAAGCTCAGAAACAAAGACATCCTTCCGGCGGAGAAGTATTCCAAAACGATCCCGGGCAAGAGTGTTTTCAGTGCGCTTGACGAGCTGGTGAAGGAGGTACAGGGGTACCTCGAGGAAGCTCTTACCGAGTATAATCTGTTCAAGAACTGCGACAGCAACGCCCCGTACTGCTTTATGAAGAAGCTGCCGGGCTACGCCTCGATGAGCAGCAAATACGGGTTCAGCAGCCAGCCCTATACCGATCCGTGGGACATGGGTACGTTTTACATCAACATTTACTCCTACGGCAGAACGGCTCTTGAAAAACACTGCAAGGAATTCGTGGAAGAACACGGCTACGAGATCAAGAACTGACGCGGCGGTACAACAAAAAACGGCGGAGATCTCCGCCGTTTTTGATTTTTGTATATTACAGCTTTTCGATTTCGATATAGACCTGATCGTCGGATCCGTCGGAGATCTCTATCCCCATACTGACCGAATATCCGTCTTCACGCAAGCCGTACGTGAACGATACGGACGTCGTATAATATGTCACCGTGAAGCCGTCGTCGGCCGTTATCCTGCCTTCAAGAGCCGCGATCTGTTTCGCGTTGAATCCCAACCATTCAAGCGCTCCGACCGGCGTCGTATCGATGCTCAGACCGTACGGAAGCTCAAATCCGGAGAATCCCGGCCGCAGTATCAGCCGCGCCTCTCTTACCGTTTCCGCGTCGTCGTTTTCAACGAAGCAGGTGAGATCGTATCCTTCGTTGCCGTAACGCATGAACGTTCCGTCTTCACCGTACTCGATCTGCTGATATTGGGCGGCCCGGATGTCGTTTTTGATCTGATATCCGCCGGCCTCTATGTTCCATACCGTCTGACACAGATCCTCAAACGTCATTTTCGGCTGCAGTTTCGTCAGAAGCCATTCTCTGAATATCTGAGGCGGCAGTTTCTTGCCGGGATCGGTTTCCGCGCCGGGTACCGTCGTTTCCTCGGACAGTTGTTCTTTGATCAGGCTGAAGCCGAATACGAATACCGTCTTGTCAGCGGCCGTGTCCCAGGTCAGTTCCACTTCAACGTGCGCCGTGCCTTCCGCGTTTACCGCGTGTTTCAGCGCGTCTTCAACGGTGTCGAACTCGTGCGCACCGTCCGTATCGGTCACCGTCGCTTTGTATATATGCCACACCGAATAGATGCCGTTCTCAAAAGATACGGGTTCCGTGCCGTTGATGATGAACAGGGTGCCGGTCGTATCATAATTCTTTACGGTCTTTTTATCGCCTCTGTATACGGTGCTGCTGATGAGCTCGGGATGGAGCGTTTTATCGCCGATCACCAGATTCACGTACGAGCTTATCCGTTCCGCTTCGCCCGGTCCTTCGACAACGTTTTCCCTGTTGATCACACGGAATGCGAACGTGGTTTCCCATCTGTCCGCATCGGGATCCCGTATCGCCGCCGCGTCCCAGGTTATCACGTATTCCACGTATACCGACTCGACGCCGTTCCCGACGACAGAGCGGACGTATTCCAGCGCCTGCGCGGACGAGCTGAATTCCTTTTTATGGTCTACAGTGATCTTGCAGATACGCCATTCCCCGTACCCGGCTTTTCTCGCCGTATTGAACGCGGCAAGCTCGTCTCCGCTGCGGTATTCTATTTCTGTCGGGACCGTTTCGAAGAACTCTTCACTGACGGCTGTACCGCCGACGACAGCTTTTCTGCTCAAAGACGACGGATAATAATCGTTTTCGCCCGATCTGATCTTTAGCCAGCCTCCCGAAAGGTATTCTTCGGGCAGGTTTACGCCCGGGTCCGGCGAGCTCTGTTCATAGTTCGGCAGATCTCTGAGCGCGTATTTTTCGCCGTTCCAAACGATCACGTCGTTATGGATCACATTGTCCGCCGTCAATTCCTGACCGATAACGGTGCCGTACGTTTTTTCATACACGTTATAGAGTATCTCCCCGGTGCTTTCAACGTACGACAGAGAACCCGTCGTGTACAACGCGTTGGAGCCGTAAGCGTTCGGTCCCGTTGATCCGATCTTCGTGATCTGTCCGGTCACAAGATCGCACGCGTAAAGATTCGTCCAGTCCCAGTCGGGACCGGAGAGCTCCTGTACTGCGGTGAAGAAGAACGTCTGATGACCGGACGGCGTATCGCCCGCGTACAGCAGACACGTCGGCGGAGACAGCAGGTAAGCGGGTTTGAAATCCATCACAAGTCCGCCTTCCTTGTCGAGCACGCATATGCCGCCGTGATGAGCGGAATCCCTGTCGACGTATATGAACACGTCGAATCCGAGCTTGTCGGCTTCCTCGGAGGTCACTTTATAAACGCTCTGATACCCGTTTTCGATCGGAAGCTCCGCGTCGGCGAATATTCTGCTCGAAAGCCTGAATTTCGAGAAATCGTCGGCGAAGTTAATAAACCTGACTTCACCGAAGCCGTCTGCGCGCTCCGCTACAGGGGACGCCTGATCGTATTCCGACTTTTCGGCTGCGTCGGCGTAGCCGGCAGGCTCGGACGGCCCGCCCTGGTTCGCCGCGATCTGAGCGCCCTTGTATTCCATGTATTTGAGAGCGCCGAACGTGCCGCCGCCGACGATGACCGCCGCGAGGAACGCACCGGCTATCTGCAGTGCCGGCGAATGCGGGCGCACGTGTCTGTCTTCGTTTACGGAGCCGTCAAGGTCCGCCGATCTTACGGCGCCGGAGTAGCCGACTCTTTTTTCAAGCCTTGCGGCTTTATCAGATAATATCTCTTCAATGTCTTTGTAATCGCTTTTTTTCATTGCCATGCCTCCTCAGATTATCCCGGGCAGCTTTTTGATCTTGTCGAGAGCCCGGTAGTATTTCGTCTTGACGGTCGAGAGCGGCAGACTCATCATTTTCGCGGTTTCCGGAAGGTCGTAACCGTAGATGAACCGCAGTATAAGTATCTGCCGGCTTTTGCCGTCAAGGCCCGCGCTTGATATGATGTCGAAGAACTGCATATCCGCGTCGTCCGGATCGTAGGCGAAGGAATCCTCGAGGCCGGTCAGACTGACGCTGTCTCCGCCGTGCCTTTTCATTTTCTTCGCCTCGTTGTATGTGATCCGCAGAAGCCAGCCGTCGAATTTTCCGTCGTCATTGAGCCGGTCGAGATTCTCCCAGGCGTGAGCCACGGCGGACGAAACGGCGTCCTTCGCGTCCTCGGCATTACGTACTACCGAGAACGCCGCTATGTAGAGTTTTTTCTCATTCGCGGTGACGGACGATACAAATTCTTCCTTCGTCATTGTAATGCCCTTTCTCCTGTCAGGCCTTTCATATATCAAGATTCACGGCAAGGCGCAAAAGTTTCAAAATTTTTTTGTAATTTCATTATAATCGCGATTTTCTTCATTGTCAAGGCAACTTTACTGAAAAATCGCAAGGATCAGGAAAAACGGTTGCGCAGCGACACAAAAAGGAGTCGCTGCGGGAACCCCCACCGCTCTCCAGTTCGCGGCGGGGAACCCCTTTTACGCGACAATCTTGGGGGTTCCCACCCCTCACGCCCGCTTGCGGTGACTCGAAAAAATCTGCGTGCCGCTGCCGCGGCTGTACTTGATTTTTTCGACCGCTGCGCCTTCCTCGCATTGCTTCATCCGCCCCTGGCGGGAACCCCCACCGCTCTCCTGTTAAGCAAACTTAATGGAACGATTGTATAACGATAACTTCATTTAATAATAAGTATCATATAACATCGGGTTTTTATTGTATTAGAAATACTAACGGGCGAAATTAATTCGCCCGTTAGTTTTTTTTCATTCCTTAATCAATTAAAGCCACAATGTCACTAATCAATAAATAAGTATGTATAATAATTCTCAACGCTTCATCTTTTGTAATTTCAGTGTGAGTTCCTTTACACACAGCATTATAAATTGCATCGAGTCGATTACCAATACTTGACAAATCTGTTCCAACTATTTGTTTATATGTATCGCTATCTTCTTTACTTGCTATAAATTGAATCAGACGATTAATGTATTTATCTTTTCCAACATCAATCTTTTTTCCGTTGATATAAATGGATTCTTCTTTTGGAGGATATAATACGTCCGCTAAGTCAGCTAAAATGCGACGGCAAGAATGTACTGCATTAGCCCAATCTTCGGGGTTTTCAGAATCCATGTTTTCATATACAGATGACAACTTATCGATAATAGTAGGCGAAATTGTTCTCAACCGCGTATCTGCCTGGTCTTTAAATCGTGCAAAAATAGTATCACTGTTTTCTGGTTTCCATTCTTTAACAACGTCAATAGCGTATGGAGACAGAAAAAAACTACATTGTTGTTTATCCATCATTCCAAATTTATTGACATTTTTTGCAACGCCGTTTTCTTCTAATTCATCAAAAATATCCCATATTAATTCACTGAATTTTTTGGGAACTTTATCTGTACTTAAGAAAAACACATCAGAAGTTTTATTATTGTTTTGAGCAAGAAACCACGATAAAAATTCACGTGATGTATTACTGATCATAATTATTACCTCTATATTCTAGCAAATGTATCTCTAATGCAATTATCGCATATTGGTTCGCCTTTATTATACATAAGTCTTCCACACCGTTCACAAAATGATAAATCTTCATCTGTGAAATTGTGACCACAAGAAAAACAGTGGTATTTTCCTCTTTCTGCATCAAAAACAAGTTGTTCGTCTCTACATTCAGGGCATTCGTATAATGGGAACTCTCCACCATCTTTTACACAGCGATATTCGTTAATCCCAAGTTCATTCTCAATAAACTCTTTTGCATGATTCTTGTATCGATAAAACAAATACTTCTCATTTCTTAGTGACGGATACCCATCCGGTAGTGCAATACCGTCATTGTCATTACAATACTCGATGAATGCACAATGAATATTCCGAGTTGCTTGGTAATTCGTTTTTAGCGTCTCGTTACTTTCCTGTAGGTTCTTCACCCCTAAATGACACAAATAATCAAGATCGCAAATCGAAAGAGAGTTATCAAATACAAAATCATTGAAATTGTCTGTAACCACATCATAATCGACATCCAAACGTTCCAGCATAAACTCGATATAAAGAGATTTCAGATACGGTAAGAACAAATCTCTTAAAGTGTTCATGTTACCTATGATTGTTTTGATGTTTTGACGAAATGCTTGCTCAGAAAGGTTACCTTCCCCTGAAGCGTGAGCATAGTCATCGCGTTTGTCAACATATCCCGAAAGCTGTTGAATAAATTGTACATCAAGCCCTATGGCGTAGAAAACCTTGAAAATCTCCTTTTCTGGTATTTTGCTAAAAGAGTAAGTGTTTTCATGATGCTCAATATTGGGCTTATTGCGTGAACCATACGCATTCAGCAAATCATACTGATCCTTTATTCTGTCAGGCCAAATGGAATATGCCAATTCCAAACAGTAATATGCGTAGCTCATAAAAATCAGATGTGCATAGAAAAACGAAACCTGGTAATTCCCAGAATCATAATTATCTATTACCGTTTTTTCAAGATCATAGAGGTATTGATCATAGCTTCCGGTAGATATATATGTCTTGTCAATTGGGAAAAAATATAGCAATTCCAAAAGAAAATCAGTATCAAGCTCATCGTTGAATATCGGAAATGCGTCACGAAGTTCATCTTTAAAAGTGACAGCATTAATTGCTCTCACAGTTAAATGACCATATTTTGCAATCAGGGACTCAGTTGCTGCTCGTCCTCGTTCTATCATTTCAGCAGGTATTTCACTAATCGGCACATCGCCAATTTTCTCAAGAGTCTTCTCGATTGCCTTTTTGCCTTTTTCCAACTTGCCCATACTACTCTCCCCAGACCTCGGCAATCTTATCTTTGATCTTCTGCCGGAAGATTTCAATCAGGCTTTTGTTTTGCTCGACCATTGATATTTCTACATTCAAGCTATCCACTATCTTTTTTTGAACATCAACTGAAGGGATATGAATCGGTACCGTTTTGACATCACGAACCGAAATAAACTTAAACGCTGTACTACCGCCCAACCTTGACATGGATTGGCCGAAGTATTGTGCATAGTAGAACAAATAATCTGGAAGCATCTTGTCTGCAAACTCATCCTTAATTATGAGTCCATTAAACTGCTGATTTGTCGTTAACGGGATTTCAGCTATGGCATATTCTCCTACTGAGGCTGTACAACACAGGAGTACGGTTTTAGGGGGTAACAGCTTAACACTCGTTTCTTCCAAAGCCTTCCGTGTTATGAATTGCCTCGTTTCATAGATACGTCTTCCTTGGTTACGTATATCATCAATTGTGAACCACGGGATATCCCCATCTTCCCAATACTTCACTTCTGCTTTTGAAGGTGTTGAACCATTCAATATATGACATACATCTCCTAGCGTGTAGGCCTCCCATGTCGGATCAATCTTGATCGTCGGCTTATAGTTCTCCACGACCTGACGAGCGCCGTAGATGATCTTCTGATAGCTTTCGATCTCGACAACAATTTCTTCCTGTACGGCCAGCGGAGGGAGTGGGATTGCATATTCTTCAACTGTTGATTTCCTGATAGATGGGGGATTTGACTGAGATGCCCATTTAGATAATTCTATGGAGCATAGAATATAGTACAAGTATTCCTTTTTTATTGCTGTTGAACAAGTAATACCCATGACATTGTTGTCATAAAGCGAATCCACTGATAGCATTCTTTTTTTATTTGTTGCAATTGCGGCTCCAATTTTGGGGAAGATAACGGTATTCGATGACGCCGGTATCCAGCGTTGTTTTGTGGCAACACCTTCCGATACATAATTGTTGCTATGATTCATAATGGATTCGTTTCCGGGAGTATTCATATCGCTAACTTTATAAAAAGGAATTGATCCGCCTTCCTCGCCTTGCAACTCATTCGGGAAGCCAAAACCAGAATTAACAGTACATATATCGGAAATCTTAATGAGAGGATATCTACCTATTACAATATCGGCTCTTGCATACCGCTCTCCAACAAGAATATAATCCTGCTGTGCAACCTCATTCTTCTTCGCAATAACGGCATTTTCCCGGCCTTCAACATCGATACCATTCTGATAATCCTTAAAGACGTTGACCACATCCGGGATCTCGCTGCCCTTGATTTCCCGGCGTTGGGCACCAAGATCAAAGCCATCGTTATTCAGCTTCACAAAGAGAATACTGTCCCGCTCTTTTGCCAGTGTCTTATCAATCAACAAGATACTGGTCTTGACGCCGCTGTAAGGATTGAACACACCGGCAGGGAGGGAGATCACTCCGTAAAGATAATTGTCGTCCACAAGCATTTTGCGGAGATTCTTATACGCAGTCTGGGATTGAAAGACGATACCTTCCGGCACAATAATGGCAGCTCGCCCGGTGGGATTCAAATGCTCAGCAATGTAGTCCACAAACAAGACTTCCGCACGTTTCGCAGAAACCTGATAACGGTTATGCGGGGTGATGCCGCCCTTTGGCGTCATAAACGGAGGATTGGAGAAAATGACATCAAAATTATCATCCCATTTCTCCAAGCTGGTCAGCGTGTCGTATTCGCTGATGTTCGGCGATGTAAATCCGTGCAGATACATGTTGACACGGGAAAGCCGTACCATGTCCGGCGAAATGTCATAGCCCGCAAAATTCTTGGTCATCCGGGTCATGTCATCCGCCACCAGCGTGGATTTACCATGCTCGTCCATATTGCTCTTTTTGATGTAATTATAGGCGCTGATCAAGAACCCTGCCGTTCCGCAAGCCGGGTCAAGAATCGTTTCATTTTTGGTCGGAGCAGTGATCTCCACCATCATGTCGATGATATGGCGAGGCGTACGGAACTGGCCTGCGTCGCCCTGGCTGCCCATGATGGAAAGCAGGTATTCAAAAGCATTACCCAGCTCTTCGCTGTCCTCGTAGGAGAATTC
>JAFZRM010000031.1 GCA_017619885.1 Clostridia bacterium
GCGCGTCGGTTATTCTTCCGTCGTCGAGTATCTGAAGCAGAATGTTGAGCACGTCGGGGTGCGCCTTTTCTATCTCGTCGAAAAGAACGACGGAATACGGTCTGCGGCGTATTTTTTCGGTGAGCTGTCCCGCCTCGTCGTAGCCGACGTATCCGGGAGGCGAACCGATCATGCGCGAGACGGAGTGCTTCTCCATATACTCCGACATATCGAGGCGCAGAAGCGACTCGGGCGAGTCGAAAAGGTTCTGCGCGAGCTGTTTGACGAGCTCGGTCTTGCCGACGCCGGTCGGCCCGGCGAATATGAACGACACCGGTTTGCGCTTCACGGAAATACCGGCGTATTTGCGTTTTATCGCGCGGACGACCGCGGATATCGCCTCGTCCTGGCCGATTATGCGGCGGCGCAGGTTGGCCTCAAGCTGTTCGACACGGTCGAAATCGTCGGCGGTGACGTTGCCCGTCGGAACGCCGGTCCAGATCTCGATGACGCGTGCGAGGTCGGCTTCGGTAAGATAAACGTGGCTGCGCTGCTCGCGCAGACCGTCGAGCTGTCCCTGAAGCCTCAATTCGTCGCTTTTAAGCGTGGCAAGCTCCTCGTAACGGCGGCTGACCGCCGCTTCATCCTGCGGCGCGGGCGCGGCTTCGAGCGCCTCGCGGGCGCGTCTGACAGCCGCCAGATCGTCGCTCTTCTTCTCGAATTCGTCGATGACGGGCGTGTTTATCGCAACGTAGGACGCCGCCTCGTCTATCAGGTCTATCGCCTTGTCAGGCAGGAAACGGTCGGTTATATACCGCTCCGAAAGCTTTACGGCTTTGGCGGCGAGCTCTTCGGTAATTATTACGCCGTGATATTTCTCGTAATACTCTTTGATGCCTTTGATTATCTCGATCGTATCGGCGACCGACGGCTCCGCGACGACTATCGGCTGGAAACGGCGCTCGAGCGCGGAATCCTTTTCGATATATTTGCGGTATTCGCCGAGCGTCGTCGCGCCGATCACCTGGATCTCGCCGCGCGACAGCGCGGGTTTTAAGATGTTCGCGGCGTTCATGCTGCCTTCGGCGTCGCCTGCGCCGACGATGGAATGGACCTCGTCGATCACGAGGATTATATTACCCTCGCGCTTGATCTCCTCGATCAGACCCTTCATCCTGCCCTCGAACTGGCCGCGGAACTGCGTTCCGGCGACGAGAGCGGTGAGGTCGAGCACGAATACTTCCTTGTTTTTCAGCTTATACGGGACGTTTCCGGCGACGATGCGGAGCGCGAGCGCGTCCGCCAGCGCCGTCTTGCCGACGCCGGGCTCGCCTATCAGACACGGGTTGTTCTTCTGACGGCGCATCAGGATCTGGATCATTCTCGCGAGCTCTTTTTCGCGGCCGATGATCCTGTCGAGCCTGCCCTCGCGGGCGGCGGCGGTCAGATCCTTGCAGTAGTCGTTTAAGAACTTGCGCTTGTTCTGCTTTTTGTCCTGCGCCTTCTTCTGCTGCTGTTCGTTCCTGCTCTTTCCCTTGCCGCCGAGATTCGTAAGCTCGTCCGAGAGGCGCCCGAAGATAGATTTAAGATCAATCGCGGGAGCGTTGTTCTCCTCGTCGTCGCCCATCGAGGGCTCCGGCTCCGCGTCGTCCTGTTCGACGAGCGCGTCGATCTCGCTGTCCATGCCGTCGAGGTTAAGTCCCATATTCGAAAGTATATTATTGACGGGAAGACCGAGCTCCTTCGCGCAGTTAAGGCAAAGTCCTTCGTTCTTCGTCTCGTTGTTGTCCATTCTCGTCACGAAGACCACGGCGGGCCTTTTATGACATCTGCTGCACATTTGCATATTCCATCCTCCTTCTGAGGGTCAGTTGCCCAGTAATTTTTTGATATACGAAAAGTCGAGCGCGCCGCGCAGGGCGTTAAGATAATAAGTCAGGTTCAGTATGATCGATCGCTCGAAAAGATCTTCGGGGAAGATCTTCGGCGCCATTATCGTCAGATACGGCAGACCGAGCTTCAGCAGCGCCGATATGACCCATACGAACAGCACGCCGAGCAGACCGCCTAAAATCAGCCCGAGTATCTTGTTCGAGGTCTTCAGCACCGGCAGCTTCGCCGCGAGATTGAGCAGGTGGCGTATCAGCCACAGAAGCAGCAGAGCCGCTATGAAGATCACGATGAAGCACAGCGCGTACGATATCGCGTATGATACCGGGTTTGCGATCTTTTCGGTCAGCCCGTTCACTATCGCCTCGGTGCTCTGATCGGCGCGCTCGACCACTGACTGCTTGAGCTGATCGTAGTCGGCGCCGAATTTTTCTATGAATTTGCGGAACGTCTCGTTCGTCTCCCCGTCGCCGAACAGCGCGGACGCGCCGCCGCCGTTCTCAAGGCTGCCCAAAACTTTCGAGGTGTACTCCGAGATCCTGCCGTAAAACAGATGCTCGTTGACGTACGGTGCGGCGTAAGGCGTGATGAAATACGCGCAGAAAAACGCTATGATCCCGGACAGAAGCCGCAGCGCCTCGTCGATGAAGCCGCGCTTCCAGCCTACGATCAGGCAGATTATGAAAATCGCCGCCAATATGATATCGATTACTATATACATTGTTTTTTCCTTCCGGTCATTTGATCTCCGTGAAATCGTCGTATACGGAGACCGGGTACGCGCTGCTCGCCGTGGCGAAGAGCGCTATCTCGTTGCTCGGGAAAACTATTCCCTTAACCTCGTAGCCTGTATCGGCGCGGTACGTTTTTTCGGTGCGTATCTCGAATCGCTCAACGCAGCCGGTGTAAAGTCCGTAGACGTTGCCGTTGTGCACGTAAAGTTCGGAGACGTCGGAACTCGACGGACCGCTGTAGACGAGCGTTCCGTCACGGTCGAATATCAGCATATCCGAATCGGCGCCGGCGCCCTCCGACGAGAGGATGATCACGGCGTATCCGTCGCCGCAGGCGAATCTGCGGCAGACTCTGCCGTAAAAATCGTACTCCGTAGTCATCTCGTCGCCCTTGAAGAACAGCAGCGTGTCGGTACAGAGCACCGCCGACGTCCCGCTGCCCGTCTTCTCCGCGGTCAGCGGTGTGATCCCGGAGGCGGAATACACGGTCTTCATCTCCTCCGACTTGATACTGCCCTTCAGTATCTCGGTGAAGTATTTGCCGGACTTTGCCGACGACGTGTAAAGCATCACGGTCCCGTCGTTGTAGATATGAGCGTCGAAGATATATCTGTCGTTGCTCTGATACGAGTAGACCGGCTTCATATCCTTATTATATACGTGCACGGTGCTCTTGTATTCCGTGTCGCGCGTCACTATCAGATAATATCCGTCGTCGTTCATGTCGGCGTCGGACACGGGATAATCGAGCGTGCCGGAATAAAGCTGGGAGAACGTGTTGAAGATTCCGTACTGTGTGTTCGACAGATCGTACACGAGCATATATTTGCCGCTCGTGACGAGGCGCGGCTTGACGTAGCGAAGCGCCGTGTTCTGCACCTGCCTTCCCGCCGTGTCGATGACCTCGATGCTGTTACGCCCGACGCAGACGAAATCGTCGCGGTAAAACGCGAAGCTCTGTTCCATGTCGGCGACGTAGTAGATGTCGCCGTATTCCTCGATGCCGGTCGGTATCTTCAGATTCATGTCTTTCAAGATATATCTGAAATTCTCGATATTGATCTCCGAGGAGTACACGAACGTCATCGTCATGAAGAACAGGAAGAACAGCGTGATCACCACATATTTCAGCAGTGCCACGGCGACTGCCGCGTGCTTGTAACGCTTATTCGGTTGTTTCTGTTCGCCCGGACCGTATATGCTTTCGATACGGTCGCCGCCGCCCGCCGTCCCGGTTTTTACTGATACGGGGTCGGTGTCGTAATTCACGGGGCGCTTTTTCTTTTTGAAAAAAGAACTCATTTAAGCACTACCTTACACAGATACAGTCCGTCCGGCGGCACGGTGATGCCGGCGGCGGTCCTGTCTTTTGCTTTTATTATCTCCGGGATCGATCCCTGCTCGAGCTTACCTTCGGCGATGCCGAGCAGCGTTCCCGTCATTATCCTCACCATGTTGTATAAAAATCCGTCGGCGCAGACGGCGAAGATCACGTCGTCGCCCTCGCGGCGTACGGACGCGGAAAACACCGTCCTTACGGTGCTGACGACGTCGGAGCCGGTCGCCATGAAAGAGGCGAAATCGTGCGTGCCGGTGAAATCCTGCGCCTGCCGGTCGAGCATGCGCTCGTCGAGCGGGTATTTGTAGGGCAGCTTCAGCCGGTGCGAGAACGGATCCTTCTCCGGTCTGTTGTATATGACGTATTCGTATTCCTTGCAGACCGTCTCGAAACGCGGGTTGTATCCGTCCGGCGCGACTGATGCGTCCTTCACCGCTATATCGTACGGCAGAAGGCAGTTCATCGCCGCCGGTATCCTGTCCGCGGGGACGGCGCTGCCGCCCTCGGGCACGTGTACGGACGCGTAAAACTGACGCGCGTGGACGCCGGCGTCGGTGCGGCTGCATCCCTGAACGCGGCACGGCACGCCGAACAGCAGCTTTGCGGCGCGCGTGAGCTCGCCGGCTACGGTCTTTGCGTTGCTCTGTATCTGAAATCCGCTGTATGCGGCGCCGGAATAGGAGAGCTGAAGCAGATACGTCATTTTATGAACGCTCCTTTTATCACGTCGAGCGTGAAGGGATTGCACAGTATCGTCCCCGCGAGCACCGCCGCCGCCGCGAAAAGCCACAGGAAATCGGTGAATTTCAGCTTCATTACGTTGAGTTTCGTCCTGCCGGAGCCGCCTCTGTATCCGCGGCAGATCATCGCGTCCGCGAGGTCTATCGCGTGGCGTATCGCCGAGGCGAGCAGCGGCACGAACACCGCGAGCAGCGCCCGCGCGCGTTTCATCAGGCTGCCGGTCGAAAAATCCGTGCCGCGCGCCTTCTGCGCCGACATGATCTTCTCCGTCTCCTCGAGCAGCGTCGGGATGAAGCGGAGCGCGATCGACATGATAAGCGCGAAATCGTGTACCGGCACGCCGATCTTCGCAAGCGGCTTGAGCATCTGCTCGAGCCCGTCCGTCAGCGCTATCGGCGAGGTGGTATACGACAGCAGCACCGACGTCGACGTGATAAGCACGATGACGCGGATGAACATCTTTATCGCGAATATTATGCCGTTCGTGTATATTTTTATGAAACGCCATTCAAAGAGCAGATCTCCGGTCCGCGTGAAGAATATCTGGAAAAACGTGGTGAATATCAGAATGAATACGATCGGCTTCATACCCTTCATCAGCGTTTTGACCGATATGCGCGAAAGCAGAAACAGTATCAGCGTCGCGATGAAAAGCAAAGCGAACGACGTGCCGCTCGACGCGACGAACGTCGCGACGATCATTATGATCGCCATGAGAAGCTTCATGCGCGGATCGATGCGGTGGATGGGCGAGTTGCCCGGAAAATACTGGCCGAGGGTTATATCACGTATCATCGCGAGCCTCCCCGTCAAGCATCTTCAAAACGTCTTTGATCGCCGCCGCGACGGTATACAAAGGCCGCTCGAATTTGACGCCGAGCTGTTCCGCCTTGTACATGACTTTCGTTATCTGCGGGACGGACAGTCCGATCCCGCGCAGCGCGACCGGGTCGGCAAAGATCTCCGCCTTCGTTCCGTATTTGTAAACGCCGTCTTTGCCCAAAACGATTATCTTATCGCAGTATTTCGCCATATCCTCCATACTGTGGCTTATTATGACGACGGCTATACCTTTTTCGCGCTGGTAATTTTTCAGTTTCGTCAGAATATCGTCCCTGCCCTGAGGATCGAGACCCGACGCGGGCTCGTCGAGGATCAGATATTTCGGCTCCATCGCGATGATCCCCGCGATCGCGGCGCGCCTTCTCTGACCGCCCGAGATATCGAAAGGCGATTTTGAAAGCGACTCTTCTTCGAGTCCGACGAACCGCGCCGCGTCGGCGACTCTGCGCGCGATCTCGGCGTCGTCAAGACCCATGTTCTTCGGGCCGTAGGCGATATCGTGTTCGACCGTGTCCTCGAAAAGCTGATATTCCGGATACTGGAACACGAGCCCGACGCGGAAAAAGTTGTCTCTGCGCTTCTTCTTGTCGGCGTTTATATCGACGCCGTCGACGGTCACGGTCCCGGAGGTCGGTTTGTAAAGCCCGTTGCACAGCTGCGCTATCGTCGATTTGCCGCTTCCGGTCTGACCTATAAGACCCGTTATTTCATTTTCACTGATCGTAAGATCCAGACCGTCGAGAGCCTTGTGCTCAAACGGCGTGTTTTCTCCGTATACGTACGATACGTTATCGAATACAATAGGCAAATCCTTACCTCTCGGCTTTAAGCAGCTTCGCTAATTCCTCCGCTCCCTCGTTCGTATGGAGCGGCAGTTTTCCGTTATATTTTCCGGCCTTCTGCAGACCGTAGAAAAGCTCGGTGACCTGCGGCACGTCGAGGCTCACGGAATGGAGCTTCTCGACCTGCGTGAATATCTCCTCCGGCGTACCGTCCATGAACACCTCGCCGCGGTTGAGCACGACGACTCTGTCTGCGTCGGTCGCCTCGTTCATGTAGTGTGTTATCGTTATTATCGTGACGTCGCCGCGGCTGTGCAGCTCGTCTATCGTCTTCATGACGGCGTCCCTGCCCTGCGGGTCGAGCATCGCGGTCGATTCGTCGAAGATTATGCACTCCGGATCCATCGCGAGCACGCCCGCGATCGCGATCCTCTGTTTCTGACCGCCGGACAGCCTGTGCGGCGCCGATTTCTCGTGGCCCTCCATGCCGACCGCCGCAAGCGTCTGTGTGACCTTCTCGCGGATAAGCTTCGGATCCATGCCGAGGTTTTCCGGTCCGAACGCGACGTCCTCCTCGACCGTGGTCGCGACGATCTGATCGTCCGGGTTCTGATGGACCATGCCGATGCGGCACTGTATCTCGTACGCGTCGTCGTCGGATATCGCGGTCGTAACCTCTTTGCCGAGGACTTTTATCGAACCCTCGATCACTCCGTCGTCGGCGGTCACGACCATGTTTATGAGCTTTGCGAGCGTCGATTTGCCCGAGCCGTTGTGTCCGAGTATCGCCGTATACGTGCCGCGCTCGAAATCAAGATTTATATTGTGCAGAGCCGGATGAAGCTTTCCTTCCGGATCCTTGTATGAAAAACTGAGGTCTCTTATCTCGATTATATTATCCATTTTCTCATTTCGCGTACCATCTCGCGGCGGAACCGCAGGGCAGTACGATCTTTTTCTGTGTTACGGGCAGTCCCACCTCGCCGCACTCGAAGCTGCCGTCCGACTTTATGTTGAGTCTCAGCAGACATTCCATCGCGGTGGCGGAAAGCCCCGTGGTGTATGAATTGAGCAGGAAGAACAGCGGATCATCCGACAAAAGCTGTGCGGCAAGCCCCGCGAGCTCGTCGATACATTCCTCGAGCTTCCACGTCTCGCCGCCGGGGCCGCGCCCGTACGACGGCGGGTCCATTATGATGCCGTCGTATCTGTTGCCGCGGCGCAGCTCGCGCAGAACGAACTTCTTGCAGTCGTCGACTATGTATCTGATATGAGCGTCGGAAAGCCCGGACAGCGCGGCGTTCTGCTTCGCCTGCGCGACGATGCCTTTCGCGGCGTCAACGTGAACGACGTCCGCTCCCGCCGCCGCCGCGGCGACCGTTGCACCGCCGGTGTAGGCGAAGAGATTGAGGACCGACACTGGACGGCCGGCGTTCTTTATCAGCTGCGAGAACCAGTCCCAGTTGACCGCCTGCTCCGGGAAAAGCCCGGTGTGCTTGAACGACATCGGATGGATGTTGAACCGCAGTTTGCCGTACGATACGGTCCACTTTTCCGGCATATCGTTCTTGACCCAGCTTCCGCCGCCGGACGACGAGCGCTTATATACGCCGCGCGCCTTTCCCCAGTACGGGCCCTCGGCTCTGTTCTGCCAGATGACCTGCGGGTCCGGGCGGATCATTATGACGTCGCCCCACCGCTCGAGCCGCTGACCGTCCGAGCAGTCGATCAGCTCGTAGTCTTTCCATTTATCAGCTGTGAAAATCATTGATCTTCCCCGTCGAACGCGGTCACCTGACCGCTTTTCTTTTCCTCTTTTGCCATCGGGATGCCCATGTGATCGTACGCGAGATACGTGCAGCAGCGTCCGCGCGGCGTGCGCGAGATGAAGCCGATCTGCAACAGATACGGTTCGTACACGTCCTCGAGCGTGATCGCCTCCTCGCCTATCGTCGCCGCGAGCGTCTCCATGCCGACCGGGCCGCCGCCGTAGAATTTGATTATCGTGGTGAGCATCCGTCTGTCTATGCTGTCGAGACCCAGTCTGTCGATATCGAGCTTTTCGAGCGCGTAGCGCGTGATGCCGAGATCGATCTTGCCGTCGCCCTTTATCTGCGCGTAGTCGCGCACGCGTTTGAGCAGTCTGTTCGCGATCCTCGGCGTGCCGCGCGAGCGCGACGCGAGCTCGTACGCGCCCTCCTCGTCGATCTCTATGCCGAGGATATCGGCGCTACGCTTGATGATCTGCGAAAGCTCGTCGGGCGTGTAAAGCTCGAGGCGCATGATATGGCCGAAGCGCGCGCGGAGCGGCTGTGTAAGCTGACCGGCGCGCGTCGTGGCGCCGACGAGCGTGAAGCTCTTCAGCGGCATGCGGATACTGCGCGCGGACGGGCCTTTGCCGATGAAAATATCGATCACCTTGTCCTCCATCGCGGAGTAAAGCATCTCGACGACGGTCTTCGGCAGTCTGTGTATCTCGTCGATGAAAAGCACGTCGCCCTGACCGAGATTCGTCAAAAGCGCGAGAAGGTCGCCTTGCTTTTCTATCGCGGGACCGCTCGTGATCTGGATGTTCGTACCCATCTCGTTTGCGATTATCTGCGACAGCGTCGTTTTGCCGAGCCCGGGCGGGCCGAAAAGCAGGACGTGCTCGAGCGCCTCGCCTCTCATTTTCGCCGCGTCTATCGCGACTCTGAGCTGTTCCTTGACGGTCTGCTGGCCCGTGAATTCTTCAAGCCTCTCCGGGCGCAGCGAAATCTCCGCCGCCGCTTCCTCTTCGCTCTGCTCGGCAGACGTCAGCCTGTCGGCTACGAATTCTTCTCCGAAATCCTCGTAAATCGCCATAATGACCTCAACTCATGCGTCTGAGCGCTTCGCGTATCACGTCCTCCACGCTCATATCCGCTATCTTCATCGATCCTATTATCTTCGTTACGTCGTTTTTGAGATACCCGAGCGAGACGAGCGCGTCGATCGCGTCGGCGGCTACCGCGCCGTTCGCGTTCACGCTCACCGCCGCCTCAGAGGCGCGGTACGCGTCGAGTTTGTCTTTCAGCTTCAGGATTATGAGCTGCGCGGTCTTTCCGCCTATGCCCTGCGCCTTCGCTATGGCGCGGCTGTCGTCGGACGCTACCGCGCGCTGAAGCTGCGCCGGTGTCATGATCGACAGCACGGACAGCGCCGCCTTCGGGCCGACACCCGAGATGCCGGTCAGAAGCCGGTACACTTCGAGTTCGTCCGTATCGCGGAAGCCGTACAGCTCGACGCCGTTCTCGCTTACCGACAGATGCGTGTATAGCCTCGCCCTGTCCGCGCCAGCGAGCAACGCGAACGTGTTATAAGACACGGTCATTTTGTACGCCACGCCGCCGACGTCAATAACGGCGGCCGACGGTTCGGCAAAAACCACATTACCTTCGATATAATAAAACATGATCCACCTTACAGCAATTTTTTCTTTTTCTGATTGTAAAAATCCTTGAGCACCGAGCCCGTGGAATGTCCGTGACAGATCGCTATCGCGAGCGCGTCCGACGTATCGTCGAGTTTCGGTGTTTTTTTCAGTCCGAGCAGCATGTTCGTCATCGTTATGACCTGCTTTTTATCGGCGCGGCCGTATCCGACGACGGCCTGCTTTACCTGCAGCGGAGTATATTCGTACAGCGGAATCTTATTCTGTATCCCGCAGAGCATTATGACGCCGCGCGCCTCCGCTACCGCGATCGCGGTCTTCTGGTTCGTGTTGAAGAAAAGCTCCTCGATCGCTATATCGTCCGGCTTATACTTCTTAATTATCCCGTCGAGCCCGTCGTAGATCTGCAGAAGCCGCTGTTCCACGTCGATGCCGGCGGGCGTCGTGATCGCGCCGTAGCTTACCGGAGTGAACTTCTCGTTGACGTATTCGACGACTCCCCAGCCCACGATGGCGAGCCCGGGATCGATGCCGAGTATATACATACTATTACTCCATTTTAGTTATTATGGTATTATACCATACATACCGGCACATATCAAACGGTATTTGTAAATTTACATGAAAAAATCGTCGTTTAAACAAATAAAACCGCACGCGGCGGCTCGGCGCCTGCGTGCGGAGATCTTTCAGCGTATTTCGTTGTTATCGGGCGCGTATTCGAGTATGTCGCCGGGCTGACACTGCAGCGCTTCGCATATCGCTATCAGCGTCGAAAAGCGTATCGCGCTTATATGGCCGTTTTTAAGCTTGGAGAGATTGACGTTCGCCACGCCGACGCGCTCCGAGAGTTCGTTCAGGCTCATTTTCCGGTCCGCCATGACACGGTCGAGCCGCAGTATTATCCTTCCCATGATATCACCGCTCAGAGCGTCTCGTCGGCGTCCTTCTGGAGCGCCGCGCCGTAGTTGAAGATGAAGACGAGCAGGATGATTATCAGAGCGGCGAAATACAGCGTCGTATCGGCTTTGAAATCAAGCGAGTACGAGCCGGTCGTCAGAAGCTTGTTCGCAAACGACGTCGCCGTCGTTTTCACGACCGCGTAGGGGATCAGTGAGATCGCGAACCGTTTCAGCGATTTCACGACGCCCTCGCTGAATGGCGAATCGCAGACGCGGACCTCGTTCATGAACCGTCCGCACATGATGAAAACGTAGATCAGGCAGCCGGTCGTGAGGGAATACGCGATCAGCGCTATGCCGACTCGTCTTAGATCGAAACTCGCCGACTTGCCGCTACCGTTCAGGATCAGCGAACCGCCGCTTACCTGCGCGCCCTGTATCGCTTCGCCGTTGACGTTGACGGAAAGCGATCCGTCCTCGATCTGCTCCGAAATGCTGTCGAGCACGTCGTCAGGTATCATGTCGATGATCTTACCGCTGATCTGCGCCTCGACGCTGCCGGATAAGCTGATCTGTGCGGTATCCTTCGGCATGACGATCAGCGCGACGCCCGCCGTCACAAGCCCGGCGGTGGAGATGATCATCAGCACCAGCATGATTATCGACAGGACGCGGCAGATCGTGCCTATCACGTGTATTCTTTCCTTTGCTTTGTTCATAGTTGTATCCTCCGTGTTGTTTTGACTGTATTATACACCGTGTTTTTACGTTTGTCAAGGGGTTTTTAATATTTTTCGTTAAATTTTTGATGTATTCAACACGTGGAGTCCCTACGGTAACCTCAACTGCTCCACAGATCGCGGCGGGGAACCCCTATACGTCACGCGCGCTTACCTTTTCGATCCATTGCCGCGGCCCCCTCAGGTTATCAACCTGCGGGAGGGGAACAGGGGGTTTGGGGGGTGACGAGCATTGCGCCGCCGGGGGCGGATGAAGCAATGCGAGGAAGGCGCAGCGGTCGAAAAAATCAAGTACAGCCGCGGCAGCGGCACGCAGATTTTTTCGGGTCACC
>JAFZRM010000213.1 GCA_017619885.1 Clostridia bacterium
ACCCCCAACCCCCCTGTTCCCCTCCCATCCCTGATGGGGCACGCATCCGGGTTTTATACACAACCAATATTTCTACTCGCTCAGAATTTTTTAATCAAGGTGGTCATATGAAAAACTATACCTTCAGAAAAGCCGTTCCGGTCTGGATCCCCGGACTCGAAAACGAGATGAACGTCAATCTGCTGTTGACGTCGAAGGCCGGCGCGGACGCGCGTCTGCATATCGCCGGGCACAGCAAATATCAGGTGTTCGTCAACGGCGTGCTCGCCGCGGACGGGCCCGCGAGAGCCGGACACGGCTATTACCGCGTGGACAAGCTCGATCTGTCGCCGCTCTGCAACAAGGACGAAAACGAGCTTGCCGTGATCGTCGCCGGTTACTGTACGAACAGCTTCTATCTGATAGACGAGCCCTCGTTCGTCTGCGCGGAGCTGTACGACGGCGAAACGCTCACAGCTTACACGGGCGGGCCGGGGTTCGTATACGAATCATACGCCGACCGCGTCAGAAAAACGCAGCGTTATTCGTTCCAGCGCCCGTTTGCCGAGGCGTACGTACTGCCCGCACAGCGCAAGCCGGTCGCCGCGGTGCCGGTCGCTTCAAAGAAATTCATCGAACGCGGCATACCGTTCCCGGATTACGATTTCACGCCGTTTGACCGCGTCGTCTCGGAAGGCGCTTTTGAGATAAAGGAACGTCAGAAATATTTTGACGATCGCGCGATCTCCGCAGTCGGGCGTAAGCTGAGAGGCTTCCCGAAGGACGAGCTTGAGATCTTCATATCAAAAGACGTAGAAAAACTCGACTGCAAGCCGAATCCGTGCGACAAGCCGGCGGACGTGATCGAGCTTTGCCGTGATTCGTTCGCCGTCGCCGCGCTGCCGTCCGAGCTTACCGGTTTCATACAATTCGAGATCGAGACGACCGGCGGCACGCTGTGGATCAGCTTTGACGAAATACTTATCAATGACGACGTGGATTTCACGCGCCTGGGCACCTGCTCAGCAGTCGAATACAGGCTCGGCGCGGGCACGTACAAGCTCACGGGCTTCGAGCCTTACTCGATGAAATACGCGAGATTTGCCTCGGACGCGGAGAAGACCGTCATCAAACGCGCCGGTCTGCGCCGCTTTGAATACACGGCGAAGGAACTGCGCAAACGGCCGGATTTCGGCGACGAGGCGCTTGAGCGCGTTTACGACGCGGCTGTGTCGACGTTTTGCCAGAATACGGTCGACATCTACATGGACTGCCCCTCGCGCGAGCGCGCCGGATGGCTGTGCGACAGCTATTTCACCTCCCGCACCGAATACGCGCTGACCGGGAAGAGCAGAGTCGAGCGCAACTTCCTCGAAAACTTCCTGATGCCCGACAGATTCCGCGTGATACCAGAAGGGATGCTTCCGATGTGCTATCCGTCGGATCACTACGACGGCGTATATATCCCAAACTGGGCGATGTGGTACGTGCTCGAGCTTGAAGAATATCTCGGAAGAAGCGGAGACGCTGAACTCGTTTCCCGCGCAAAAAAGCGCGTATACGACCTGCTCGGCTTCTTCCGCCGGTTCGAAAACAAAGACGGGCTGCTCGAGCGGCTTCAGAGCTGGGTGTTCATCGAATGGTCGAAGTCGAACGAGCTGACGCAGGATATAAACTATCCGACGAACATGCTTTACTGCCGCTTCAAAAAAGCGATCTCAGCGCTTTTCGGCGACGACGGGCTTGAAAAAGAAGCGGAAGCGCTCGCCGCGAAGATAAGAGAGCAGTCATATACGGGAAAGTGGTTCTGCGACAACGCCGTATACGACGGCGACGAAGCCAAACTGAGCGGGGAATGCACGGAATCGTGCCAGTATTACGCATTTTTCACCGGCGTCGCGACGAAAGAGCTTTATCCCGATTTGTGGGAAACGCTCGTGACGGATTTCGGACCGTGGCGCAAAAAGAACAACAAACACCCGGAAATTTATTTCGCCAACGCGTTCATCGGCAACTATCTGAGGCTTGAGCTGCTTTTCAGAGCGGGGCTTTACGACGAGCTGCTCGACAACGTGCGCGGATATTTCGACTATATGGCGCAGAAGACCGGCACGCTGTGGGAGAACGACGGCGATTACGCCTCCTGCAACCACGGCTTCGCCTCACACGTGGCGGTATGGCTGCGCGAAATATACGGAAAAGAAGATAAATGATATGATCACGGATTCACAGGGCAACAGATGGTATAAAGGCAATCTGCACACGCACACGACGAACAGCGACGGGGCGCGCTCGCCCGAAGAGGCGTTGCGGATCTACAAGGAGCTCGGCTACGATTTTATCGCGCTGACGGATCACTGGCATTACGGCGGCGAACGCGTCTGCGACGGCATGCTCGTGCTGTCCGGTATAGAGTACGACCGGGCGAAGGACGGCTGTTATCACGTAGTCGGTTACGGTATGGTCTCCGATCCCGGGCTTGAGCGTGGCGCCGGCCCTCAGCAGATGATCGACGCGATAAAACGCTGCGGCGGCGTCGCGACGCTCGCGCATCCGGCGTGGTCGCTTCAGCGCCCGGATAAGATGATACTTCTGCATGGTATAGACTGCACGGAGATCTACAATTCCGTCTCGGGATATCCTTACTCCGCGCGCCCGTACTCCGGCACGCTGATCGACGTCGCGACGGCGTACGGCTACCGCACGGTCCTTACCGCGGCGGACGACACGCATTTCTACGGCGATGAGGTCGGCCGCGGCGCCGTCTACGTAAAAGCGGACGAGCTGAGCCGCGACGCGATCGTCGGCGCGATACTTCGCGGCGACGTGCTTGCGACGACCGGACCGTTCATCAGTTGTTCGGTCGAGGACGGGTATTTCGTGCTCAGATGCGAGGCCGGATGCCGTTACGTCCAGTTCTTTTCAAACAACTATTTCAATCCCGATACGACGACGACCGGCGGCGTGGTGCGTGAGGCAAGGTTCCGCATAAAACGCGCCGACAGATTCGTGCGCGCGGAGGCGGTCGATTTCGAAGGCCGCGTCGCGTATTCTCAGTATTATTATTTACGGTAAGGCGTATGAACAAGATTTACATCGACGTTATGACCCTGCCGGCGGCGATGATAGAGGGTACCGATCCTTTGCCGAGCTTCCGCAGGATGACGGGCTTCGGCCTGTTTTCCACGAAACCCGGCTTCCCGGAGGAGGCGAAAACAGACCTAGGCACCTGCACGCGCACGCTGCCGTACCGCATACAGGACAGATACGGCAGAAAACGCAGGATGACTGAACTGAAGACCGTCGTGCTCGAAAACGAGCATCTGAAGGCGACGTTCGTGCCGTCCTTCGGCGGCAAGCTCTGGTCGCTGTACGACAAGGACAACCGCCGCGAGGTGTTGATGAGCAACCCGGTCGTCCAGCCCGGGAACCTTGCGATCAGGAACGCCTGGACCTCCGGCGGCATCGAATGGAATTTCGGCTCGGCCGGTCACACTTATTTCTGCTGTGACGACGTCTGGGCGGCAATACTTACCGACCCTGACGGCGATAAATTCCTGCGCATCTACGAGTTCGAGCGTGCGAAAGAATGCTTTTTCGCAGTCGATTTCCACCTGCCCGAGGGCAGCCGTCAGCTTTTTTCGCACGTCAGACTGACCAATCCGGGCGAGGATACGACGACTTACTGGTGGAGCAACGTCGCGATCCCGGACGACGGCGGGACGCGCGTGCTGTCGTCGTCGGAGGACGTGATCGTCTTCTGCGGCGGCGCAGCTTCGTATGAAAAGCTGCCGCACCTGTCCGAGATGGACGGCGATATGTCGTATCCGCACAACGCGACGCGCAGCTTCGATTACTTTTTCCAGCCGCCCGAGGGCGTGAAGACGACGTGGGAGAGCGGAGTCGACAAAAACGGCTTCGCGTTCTACGACAGATCGACCGCGCCGCTCGTATATCATAAAATGTTCTGCTGGGGCAGTCACCGCGGCGGCATCCGCTGGCAGCAGCACCTGTCCGACGGCGACCGCGGCAGATACATAGAACTGCAGGCGGGCATCGCGCGCAGTCAGCTGCACGACAAGCCTTTTCCGGCACACTCGTCGTACGAATGGACGCAGTGCTTCGGCGGCACGTACGTCGACCCCGGCATGGTCCACGGGCTGACGCTGAGTGAAGCGAACGCGAGATTCGCGCTTCACGTGCAGGAGCTGATCCCGGAAAATCAGTTACTCAGCCTCGATAAAAAATACGCCGCCTGCGCGCAGATAAAGGTAAAAGAAGAAAATATAGTCCACCGCGGCTCGGGCTGGGGCGCGCTTCATCTGCGGCTCTGCCCGCAGATCTCGGTGCCGCTGTGCTTCCCCGACGACTCGCTCGGGGAGGAGCAGAGACCGTGGCTTCATCTGCTCGAGCGCGGCATTCTGCCCGGATCGGATCCGTCAGGGATCTCGGTCTCGTGGATGACGTCGGAAAAATGGCTTCGACTGCTGCAGACAAGCGTATCCGGAAAGGGCGGCGACGACTGGGCGGCGCAGCTTCATTACGGCAACGCGCTGTTCGAGTTCTGGGACAACGCGCACACCGTGCCGACGGCGCGTTATTTCGACGGCGCCGAATATGAAAAACGCGCCGCTGAGGCGTGGAAGCGCTCCGACGCGCTCTGCCCGAACGTATGGGCGAGGCGCAACCTCGCGGTGCTGTACCGCCTGCGCGGCGAAAACGAGCTTGCTGAGCAGACTTACCGATCCGTGTTCTCGCTGCCCGCCTCGGTCTGCGATCCGTGCTTCGCGTCCGAATATATGGGCTGGCTGATCGGCGCCGGAAAACACGAAGAAGCGCTGCGTCTGTACGAAGGGCTGCCGGAGAATATCCGCGGCGCCGATCGCGTGACGCTTCACGCGCTGCGCTGCGCCGTAAAGCTGGGCAGGGAAGTGCTGCCCGGCGGATTTGAGCGCGAATACGCGGCGATAAGAGAGGGCGAGACGTCGCTGTCCGATCTGTGGTTCGAGTATCACGCGAGACGGCTCGCGGCTGAGCGCGGTGAGGATTTCGACGCGCTCGGCAAGGAGGAAAAAGCGGCTCTGACGGAGCGTGCGGAAGAACTTTTCCCGCCGCCGCACGGTATAGATTTCCGCATGAGCTATGACAAAAACAAAAAATACCGCGTGTCGGAATAAAAAAACAGACCGGAGAAGGTAACTTCTCCGGTTTGCTTTTGATCTTGCCTGTCAGTCTCTGAAAGCCTTTCTCGGCTTGTAAGAGGTGTGCAGCAGCTCGTGAGCCAGATGCGAGTTCGGCTCGCCGAGGAACTGATCGTAAAGCGCCTTGATCTGGGGATTGTTGTGAGACTGTCTCAGAGTCTGTCTCTCGTCCTCGGAATAAAGCGCGTTCGCGCGTTTCTGCTTATAGGTATCGAGGATGTCGATATCTTCGTTGGGCAAAAACTGCGGTTTGACGTAAGGCTGTCCGCCGCCTGCGATGCATCCGCCGGGGCAGCCCATGATCTCGATGAAGTGGTAGTCGCTCTTGCCGGCGCGGATATCGTCGAGCAGGACGCTCGCGTTCTTCATGCCGTGTGCTACGGCGACCTTGACCTTCATGCCGTTGATATCGATCTCGGCGCTCTTGATGCCGTCGAATCCGCGGACCGCCTCGAACTTGATCATCTCATGCTCTTTGCCGGTGAGCGCGTGATACGCGGTACGCAGAGCAGCTTCCATAACGCCGCCGGTGACGCCGAATATGACGCCCGCGCCGGTGTAATCGCCGACGATATCGTTGTCGAATTCCTCGTCGGGAAGCTTCGTGAACTCTATGCCGGAACGCTTGATGAGTCTGCCGAGCTCTCTCGTGGTGAGAACGGCGTCAACGTCCTTGATACCGTCTCTCTGGAGCTGTTCTCTCTCTTTTTCGAACTTCTTCGCGGTGCAGGGCATCACGGAGACGACGAACATGTCCTTGGGATCGACGCCTATCTTTTCGGCGTAGAACGTCTTCAGGATCGCGCCGAACATCTCGTGAGGCGACTTGCAGGTGGACAAATGCGGAAGCAGATCGCCGTAATGGATCTCGGCAAAGTTGATCCAGCCGGGCGAGCAGGAGGTGATCATCGGCAGCACGCCGCCGTTCTTTATCCTGCCGAGCAGTTCGGTCGCCTCTTCCATGATCGTGAGGTCCGCGCTGTAGTTGGTGTCGAACACTTTCTTGAAGCCGAGGCGGCGGAGAGCGGCGACCATCTTACCGGTGACGGGGGTGCCGATCTTCATGCCGAATTCCTCGCCGAGGGCGGCTCTGACTGCCGGAGCGGTCTGGACGACCACGTACTTGCCGGCTTTCATCGCCTCGTCGACCTTGCCTATCTCGGATTTCTCCATAAGAGCTCCGGTCGGGCATACGGTCACGCACTGACCGCAGAGTATGCAGGGAGACTTGTCGAGCGTGCGGTTCTCGGCGGGAGCGACGATCGTGTTGAAGCCGCGCTTCTCAAAGCCGAGCACGGATTTGCCGTGAGCGTTGCCGCATCTCTCGATGCAGCGGCCGCAGAGTATGCACTTTGACGTGTCGCGCACGATCGAGGGAGTGATCTCGTCGATCGTGGTGGGAGTCTTGGAACCCTGGAACATATCCTCGCGGGCGCCGGTGACTCTTGCCGCGTAAAGCAGCTCGCAGTACTCGTTCTTGTCGCACTGCTGGCATTTCATGGAGTGGTTGGAGAGCAGAAGCTCTACGGACGCGCGTCTCGCGGCGGTAGCCGCGGGCGAGGAGATCGTTATCTCCATGCCTTCGTTTACGGGATATACGCAGGAAGCCACGAGGCCTCTCGCGCCTTTGACCTCAACGAGACATACGCGGCAGGAACCTCTGGAGCATTCGCCGTGATTGAAAGCGCAGAGTGAGGGGATCTGATATCCGCAGGCTCTCGCGGCTTCAAGAACGGTAAGCCCTTCTTCTACCTCGTAGGGAATGCCTTCTATTTTTATATTGATCTTTGCCATAATATCAAATTCCCCCTTAAACCTTTTCGATGGCCTTGAACTTGCAGGAAGACATGCACATGCCGCACTTGATGCACTTGGACTGATCTATGACGAACGGCTCCTTGCCGACTACGCCGGTGATCGCGCCCGTGGGGCACTGACGTGCGCACAGACCGCACTTTCTGCACTTGTCCGGATCGATGACGTACTGCATCAGGTTCTTGCAGACCTTTGCGGGGCACTTCTTATCAACTATGTGGGCGATGTATTCGTCTCTGAACTGGGTAAGGGTCGAGGTGACGGGGTTGGAAGCCGTCTGACCGAGAGCGCAGAGCGAATTCGCTTTGATCGTCTTGCTGAGTTCTTCAAGCTCGTGCAGATCGTCCATCGTGGCTTTGCCGTCGGTGATCTTCGTGAGCAGTTCGAGCATACGCTTCGTGCCTATACGGCAGGGCGAGCATTTGCCGCAGGATTCGTCGCAGATAAAGTCCATGTAGAACTTGGCGACGTCGACCATGCAGTTGTCCTCGTCCATGACGATCGCGCCGCCGGAGCCCATCATGGAGCCGCGCGCGACGAGGTTGTCGAAGTCGATCTCGGCGTCGAGGTCTTTTTCGGTAAGGCATCCGCCGGACGGGCCGCCCGTCTGGATCGCCTTGAATTTCTTGCCGTTCTGGATGCCGCCGCCGATCTCGTAAATGAGCTCGCGAAGCGTCGTGCCCATGGGCACCTCGACCAGACCTACGTTGTTGACTTTGCCGCCGAGCGCGAAGACCTTCGTACCCTTCGATCTCTCGGTGCCGTACTTGACGAATTCGGCCACGCCTTCGCGGAGCACGTACGGTACGGTCGCCAGCGTCTCAACGTTGTTGACTATGGTGGGCTTGCCCCACAGACCCTTTACCGCCGGGAACGGAGGACGGGGTCTCGGCATACCTCTCTTGCCCTCTATCGAGTTGAGCAGAGCGGTCTCTTCGCCGCAGACGAACGCGCCTGCGCCGAGTCTGACGTGTGCGCGGAAGCTGAAGCCGGTGCCGAGTATGTTGTCGCCCATCAGGCCGAGCTCTTCGAGCTGTTTGATGGCGATGCCGAGTCTCTTGACTGCCACGGGGTATTCGGCGCGGACGTAGAAGTAACCGTTCTGCGCGCCTATCGCGTAACCCGCTATCATCATGCCTTCGATGACGGCGTATGGGTTGTCCTCAAGTACGGATCTGTCCATGAAAGCGCCGGGGTCGCCCTCGTCGCCGTTGCAGACGACGTATTTGTCGCCGTCGCCGTTCATGGCGAACATCCATTTTCTGCCGGTCGGGAAGCCGGCGCCGCCGCGTCCGCGCAGACCGGAATCAAGGACTTCCTGAACGACGTCCTTGCGCTCCATCTGCAGCGCGCGCGCCAGACCCTTGAAAGCGCCCATGCCGAGAGCTTCTTCAACGTTCTCCAAGCCTATGACGCCCGCGCCGTAAAGCGCGATCCTCTTCTGCTTCTTGTAGAAGCCGATCTCTTCCTGTTTGCTGATCTTCTGTTTCGTTTCCGGATCCTCGTACAGAAGTCTTTCGACGATCTGTCCGCCGATGATGTCGCGGTCGAGTATCTCTTCCACGTCTTCGGATTTGACAAGTCTGTAAAGGGTGTTTTCCGGGAATACCTTTACGAACGGGCCCTGCGAGCAGAGGCCGAAGCAGCCGACCATGTTGACGCTGACCTTGTCCTCAAGGTGCTTTTCGGCGATGAGCTCTCTGAATTTCGCTTCGATGCCGCGGACGTTTGACGCGACGCACGCGGTACCGCCGCAGAGCATTATCGCTTTCTTGCCGCCGGTGCCGTCGTATTTGGCGGTCAGTTTCGCGGCGTTTTCGGCGTTCGCTCTTGCGAGATCTTCAAAATTTCTGATTTTTTCCATGATCACTCTGCACCTCCCGCATTACGGTATTCGGCGATTATGCCGGGGACTTCCTTGACGTCCACCTTCGGGTAGACCTTGCCGTTGATCGTGACGGCGGGGGCGATACTGCAGGCGCCTATGCAGCGCAGCGCATCGATCGTGAACATACCGTCGTCGGTAGTGCCGCCGGGCTTGATCCCGAGCAGTTCGGAAAACTTGTCGATAACGCGCTGTGCGCCTTTGACGTAGCAGGCGGTACCGAGGCAGCATCCGATAACGTATTTTCCCTTCGGCTTAAGGGAGAAGAATGAGTAGAACGTGACGACTCCGTATATCTCCGCAACAGAGATGCCGGTCCTTTCGGAGACGATCTCCTGAACTTCCAGCGGAATATAACCGTATTCCTTCTGGATGTCCTCGAGGATCATGATGAGAGGCGTCGGTTCGTCTGCGTATCTGTCACAGATACCGTTGATCTGGGCGACAGCAGCTTCGCTTAAATGGAACATAACAGCTCCCCTTTTCATAAGTATTTATTGTATTTGAATGCCAATACACTCAACGGACATTATAACAAATATATAATAAATTGTCAAGGCATAATGCACACGGAATTTCCAACATTTTTTAAAGAATAAATTTCATTTTTGTGATATTTCGGGATCGGAGCTTTCCGGCCGGAAAAATCGGATGAAAAAGGCCGGCTGAAACGAGCCGTTTCAGCCGGCGGGGACGGGGTGCGTCAACCCGTGAGATTCGTTATTATCCTGTACGCGCAGTAGAGGTAGAACAGCGCCGCGCCGGTGCTGATGAAATAGACCGTGCGGATCCTCGTGCCCGGCAAAAGCTCCAGCGGCGCCGGTTCGAAGCGCACGCGCCGAACCTGCTTCACGAGCATCACTATCCCGGCGGCGACGAGCCCGGCCGTGGCGGTCAGATACGCGAAGATCGCGATCAGCGGCAACAACGCCGTGAAGTCGTGCTGCTCGAATATACGGCTGAGCGTGTCGGCGTTGTACAGCGACAGCACCCACGGCGCTATGACGCCGCCGATGAAGTTAAGCGCCATATGCATCGCAATCGTGTATATCACTTTGCCCGATTTAACGTAAACGTACGCTAAAACGAGCCCCACGCCCGCGGCGTAGCACAGCTGCGTCACGTTGCCGTGAAACAGCCCGAACGCGACGGCGGAGAACAGTATCGCGTTGCCCTCGCCGTAGACCGCGACGCGGTCGATGAGCACCTTGCGGAACAGCAGCTCCTCGAATATCGGCGCGGCGATCACCGTTATGACGATGCGCAGCGGGCTCGGATCCGAGATAAGATCCTGCACCGGGTTCACCATCCTGCCGCCCGACAGTATGAACGAGAGGATGTTGCCGATAAGACTCCCGGCGTACATGACCGGGAAGCAGATCAGAAACAGGCGGAAGAACTGCGCGGCGCCGAGCCGTTTCTTCACAGGCGCATTTTTCGGTATGAAGCGCAGCACTATGATGCCGGCGGGGATCGCCATACAGTACATGACGACGAACTGTATGACCCATTTTAGCCAGCCGGCGTCGGACAGCGACGGATAAGCGTTCGTCAACACGCCTTTCATCCAGCCCATTAAGAACGATCCGAGAAGGATAGCCGCGCCGCAGATGAACAGAGCGAACCACGCCGTCGAAAATACGCGTTTCGCGGAGGCGTCGACCGGGGGCTTAGTTTTTTTGATTTGTCCGTCTACCATAGATCTATTCTCTTTGTGTAATCGACGTTATCGGGCACTCTTGCGTTCTCGCGGAAAAACGTGATGCGGTATTTCTTCATCAACTCGTGAAGCTCCTGCAGTTTTTCCGGTGAGGACGTTTTCGACCATTTGGTGTAAAGCTGCGCTGCTTTTACCTGCATTGACGAGCGCAGGACGTTGTCCTTGAGATCGTCGTCCGCCGCCTCGTACGCTTTGCTCCACAGCTCTTCCATTTCGGTGAGGAACTTCGTAAGCTCTGACTGCCGCTTCGCGCCTTTGAAGACGAAAGCCTTCGTTATCGGGTCGTATATGCCCATGTGGCCGTCCTTAGCCTTCTCCGTCGTTCTGTCTATATATTCTCTGATATATCTCCAGCCGGCGCCGTAATAGCCTTTCAGAAAATCATCCATGTGTTCGTAATACTGTTCGCGCGTCATGTCGGGATCCCACATCATCTTCGCCAAAAGATACGCCCGCAGCTCTCCGAACTCGCCGGAAACGGACTGGCCGTTGCCCTGCTCGAAAAGCCCGATCACGTTGTGATCGACGAAGAAACGGATGTTGTCGTAAAGCACGCCGAGATTGGGGAACGGATTCAGATAATACATGAAATCCGTTGTGTAATCCCAGATGAAAAGGTTGTCGCAGATCTTCGACCACGCCTCTATGTCCTCGCAGAAGGCCTTGTTCGCCGCGCAGTCCGGGTCGTCGAGCGGATGCGTGAAGCAGCATTCGATCGAGCAGAGGCGGATTATCACGTTGTCCGCGGGCTTCAGCGTTTTGGGCGCCTTGCGCGTGTATCTGTACGCGAGCGTGTCGACGTAAACGTCCGGAAATTCGTCCTTTATATCGTTCGCGATCCTGTTGACGAACGTCAGAAGCGATCCCATCGGCGTGCCCTGCTCGTCGTCGAGTCTGCGGCAGTTTTCGCACTGGCAGCCGCGGCCGTCGGCGTACGAGTCGTTCTGCGAGACCGAGATGATCTTCGCGTCGGGATTGTCGCGAAGCAGCTTCCTGACGTTTCCGAGCACCTTTTCGTATACCGCGGGATCGGTCAGACACGGCTGATCGTTCGGCGCCGTGGACGTGCCCGCGAGAGAGGGAAGTGAATGAACGAAAGGACCGGCGTATTTAATGTCTGTTCCGTAACCGGAGGACACCATGTTGCGGTTGACGCCGCCGTTGATCTTGATCTTGGACGCGAACGAAGGCGATGCCGCGTCGTACCAGTAAACGTCGCGGTTAATCAGCTTCGGAGAAAACGTCCGGCAGATATCAGCCGGGACCTCCGAGCATTCAATATACTTATAGTATTTGCATTTCGACGAAAGAAAACGACAGCCGGCGTAGTCCTCGAGGAACGTATATACGCCGTACATCGTGCCGGTCGGCGTTTTGCCCGTGATGTAGAGTCTGCCGCCGTCGTAGATTATCGCGTATCCGTCGTTTACGAGCTTTTCACGCTCCGCCCTGACGAGCTCGGTGTCGCGGTCGGTCTCGCCGATACAGATCTCGTGCTCGCTTTTCACGTCGCCGCCGCGCTTAAGCTCAAGCTCCGTCGCGTATTCGATATAGCGCAGAAAATCGTTGTAGGCGTTGCCGACGGTGCGGTCGGAGCCGGATTTTATCACGGTGAACTCGCTTATGTCGACGCCGGCGATCTTTATGCTTTTGACGTGCGGGCCGTCCCATTCCGGATCCTCCTCCGGCACGGGCTCCGTATCTTGCTCCGTCGCCTCATCCGAGGCGGCATCCGTCACGGCGTCCGTGATCTCTGCCGTGATGATTCCGGTCGTCTCTTCATCCGTCTGCTGCGGCTCGCCGCCGCAGCCGTAAATGAATACGGCGGCAGCGGCGGTAAGTATGCATAATAATGATCTTAAAGTCTTTTTCATCGGCGTTATCTTATCGTTTCGAATTTGAGCGTGCTCGTCGTGCCCGGTCTGCCGTTCGCCACGCCGCCGGTGAGGACGACGAAGTCTCCGGGCTGCGCGAGCCCGAGCCGCTTCGCGCTCTGTACGGCGTTGTAGAACATGACGTCGGTCGACTGGAACTCCTCGGTCATCACCGGAAGCACCGCCCACGACAGCGCGAGCTTGCGCCAAGTCTTCTCGTTCGAGGACGCGGTCAGCGCCAGTATCGGCTTCGGCGCGCGGAAGCGCGAGACGAATCTCGCCGTGGCGCCGGACTGCGTGCATACGACGATGAGCTTCGCGTCAAGGTCGATCGACAGCGCGCACGCTGAGTGCGAGATCGCGTCGAGCTCGTTCTTGATCTTGAATTTCGACACGCGGAAGCGCTCGGCGTAATCTATGTCTTCCTCGGCGGCAAGCGCGATCTTCGCCATCGCCCGCACTGCCTCTACCGGGTATTTGCCGGCGGCGGTCTCGCCGGAGAGCATTATCGCGCTGGTGCCGTCGTATACGGCGTTGGCAACGTCGGATATCTCCGCTCTCGTCGGGCGCGGCTTGCTTATCATCGACTCGAGCATCTCGGTCGCCGTGATTACGCGCTTGCCTCTGTAGCGGCACGTCGTTATCATCGACTTCTGTATCGCCGGGAGCTGTTCGAACGGTATCTCGACGCCCATGTCGCCGCGTGCGACCATTATGCCGTCGCTCGCGTCGATTATCTCCTCTATGTTGTCGACGCCCGAACGGTTTTCGATCTTGGCGATAAGGTCTATGTCGTCGCCGCCGTGCTCGTGCATGAACCGGCGTATCTCGTTAATGTTGTCGGCGCTCGACACGAACGAGCAGGCGACGAAATCGACGTCGTTCTCGATGCCGAAGAGAAGGTCTTCGCGGTCCTTCTGCGACATATAGACCTGATGAAGCACCTTGTTCGGGAACGCCATGCTCTTTCTGTTGCTTATAACGCCGCCGTAAGTGATGACGGTCACGACGTCGGTGTCGGTCGTCTCCGTCACCTCGCACGCCACGAGCCCGTTGTTCAGCAGCACGGTGTCGCCCGGTTTGAGCTCTTTCGCGAGGTTCTTGTACGATACGGACACGCGGGTCTGATCGCCTTCGACGTCGAGCGTCGTGAATACGAATCTGTCGCCGTCGCGAAGCGTCACGGGCTCGTCGTTCCTGAACGTGCCTATGCGGTATTCCGGGCCCTTCGTGTCGAGCATTATCGCCACGGGCAGACCGAGACGCTCCCTGACACGCTTTACCGCGTCCATCTGTTTTCTGTGGCTTTCGTGCGTGCCGTGCGAGAAGTTGAAGCGCGCCACGTCCATACCCGCGAGGATCATTTTCTCGATGGTCTCTTCATCCTCGCACGCCGGTCCCATCGTGCAGATTATCTTTGTTTTTTTCATATCAGCCTCCGGATCACAGAACGGCTTTTATAGCCGCCAGAAGATCGTCGTATTTATCGTATGCGGGAAGCTCCGGGTGATCGGCCTTTATCTGCGCCGTGCTGCGGAACAGGAAGCCCGCCTTGCTCGCCTGTATCATGCCGAGGTCGTTGTAGCTGTCGCCCGCCGCTATCGTCTCGAAGCCTACGGACTGCAGAGCCTTGACCGTCGCGTATTTGGACTTCGCGACTCTCATTTTATACCCGGTTATCTCGCCGCTGTCGGACGCTTCAAGCGTGTTGCAGAATATCGTCGGTCTGCCGAGCTTTTTCATGAGCGGGTCGGCGAACTGCGTGAACGTGTCGGACAGGATCAGCACCTGCGTTATTTCGCGCAGCGAATCGAGAAATTTGCGCGCGCCGGGCATCGGCTTGATCTTTTCTATCGTTTCCTTTATCTGGGTGAGCCCGAGCCCGTGCTCCTTCAGTATCGCTATACGGTATTTCATCAGCTTGTCGTAATCGGGCTCGTCGCGCGTCGTGCGCGAAAGCTCCGGTATCCCGCTCGCCTTTGAAAACTCTATCCATATCTCAGGCACAAGAACGCCCTCGAGGTCAAGACATACTACGTTCATAACATCGTTCTCCTTGTATTTTGCTTATCTTCAGTATATCACGGCAAAATGATAATGTCAACAGTATTTAAATACAAAACGGTAAAAAAAGAAAGACGCGGGCTCCTTCGCCTTGACAAACGCCGCCGTATGGGGTATAATGGATACAGCTCTGTAAGAAAGGAGTCTCTTAAGTGAAAAACAGGATATTGAAACGCGTGACGGTCTTTGCCGCGCTGCTCGCCGCGCTGATTCTCGGCTGCGTTGCATGCACTTCGGGCGACGCGGACACACAGACCTTAACGGAGCCGGAGACGACGGCGCCCGCCCCGGACACAGCGCCGGAGACGGAGCCGGACGAGCAGCCCGACGTGTTCCCGGAGGGGGACAACATAGAGATAGGCATATTCTACGAGCCTCCGCACGATTTCACAACGCCGGAGCAGTACGACTGGATCCGCGACGCGAATATAACGTTCATCGAAGTGACGAACGGCAGCGGGGCGATAAACAAAGAGGTCAGCAACGAGCAGATAAGGCTCGCGAAGGAACGCGGCATAAAGATCACGTACAACGCCGGAGTCGACGGCAAAAACCTGCTCGCTATGACGGAAGACGAGATCACCGGGTACGTGAAAGAACTGGCGAAGGACCCGACGATCACGTCGATGCACGTGAAGGACGAACCGGCCCAGCCGTGGACGTACGCGAAAGTCTGCGCCGCGGTGAAGAGGGGCGGTCTGATGCCGAGGCTCAATTTCCTGCCGTATTTCGCGACGTGGATATTCGACGATTACAAGGGCTTCATCGAGGATACGATCGTCGCCGCGGGCAAGGAGGATTACGGTTATCTCAGCTACGACCATTATCCGTACCCGTATGACGGCGGCGATCCGGACACGATGTTTCACAATCTCGAAATAATCAGACAGATCGGTCTGAAATACGACGTGCCGACGGCGTGCTACATCCAGTCGATCGGAGAACATAACAACTTCCGCCGCACCAACGGCAACGAGATAAGATATCAGACATCGACCTGTCTCGCTTACGGCGTCAAATCCATGACGTATTTCACGTGGTGGACGACCGGCTTCTGCGATCCCGCGGATTACGCGATAATCTCGCCGTACGGCGACAAGACCGACATCTACGACGACGTCGCGCAGATAAACGCCGATATACTCAGGGTCGGCACGCTGCTGCGCAGGCTCGACGCGGTAAAGGTCTATCATACGAAGGGCACGGAGCAGAGCGTAACGCGCTGCACGAGCGACGACGTCCCCTTCTACGGAAAAAACGCGTTAATCATCTCGCTCATGGAGGACCGGGAGACCGGGCGCGACTACGTCATGCTCGTGAACAAGCATTATAAGAAAGGGGTCACCTGCGAATTCACCGTGTCCGACAGGATAACGCAGCTGTTCGACTGCACGGAAGGCAGCTACGATCCCGTGGATATATCGACCGGCAGTTTCACCGCGACGTTCAAGCCGGGAGGCTTCAGGATATACGCCGTCGGCAAAAAGGACAATATAGTCGTCCGGGAATACGACGCCGGCGAAAACATAGCGCAGGACAAGGCGGTCGCCGCGGCGGCGGTATATCCCGGAGCGGGCTTTTACACGTACTGCGTAAACGACGGCGTGCGCGTCGGCTCCTCCGGAGAATCATACGGCTACCGCAGCGAGGCCGACACCGGATATCTCGAGGTCGATCTCGGCAGAGTCACGGCGTTCGACCGCGTGGATATCTACCCGACCGGGACGAATTATACGAGAGGGCAGATGTTCCCGCGCGACTTCAGAATAGAAGTTTCATCGGACGGCAAAACGTATGAAACTCTGGTCGAGCGCAAAGAATACGACGACGCGCTTCACGCGATCCCGTCGTTCACGTTCGACCGCACCGAGGGCAGATACGTCCGGCTGACGGTCCTGCGCGGGTGCGAACAGGGCGGATTCGAGATCGGCGAGATCGAGATTTATAACGGAGGATCCGTCCCGGCGCCCGACAACGGCGCGTTCTACACCGACCCCACCGCCGTTGAAAAGGGGACGAACGTGGCGTTGGGCAAGGCTGTCAGAGTCAGGACGGAGCTTGGCGGAGCGTGGCGCAAGGAGAATCTGACGGACGGCGACAGAGAGACGAATTACAGCTCCGCGCTGAATCAGCATGAAACGGAGGACGGCGAGGAGTGGATCCTGATCGACCTTGCCGCGCCGCTCGAATTCAACGAAGTCGACGTGTACCCGCGCGGCGACGGTCAGAATTTCCCGTATAAATTCAGGATCGAGATATCAGACGACGGAAAAAACTTCACGAGCGTATACGAGTGCGACGTGCCGGAGCTGCCGGCAAACCGCAAGCCGTCGCTTTGCGCGCTCGATAAAACGTACAAATCGAGATACGTCCGCGTGTTCGCGTATAAGCTCCGCGATCAGGAGGGCTTCAACGACGGACATATCTTCCAGGCGTCGGAAGTCGAGATATACAACAAGTGAAAGCTAAATTCGCCTTCGGCGAGCTAAATTCGGCTGCGCCGAGCTAAATTGAGCTTCGCTCAGCTAAATTCGCCTTCGGCGAGCTAAATTGACCTTCGGTCAGCTAAATTGAGCTTCGCTCAGCTAAATTCGCCTTCGGCGAGCTAAATTGACCTTCTGTCAGCTAAATTCGGCTGCGCCGAGCTAAATTCGCCTTCGGCGAGCTGAATTTAACTGCGAGCGTATGAGAGCAATTTAGATGATAAAAAAAGCCCGCTTTGACGAACTCCGGGATTGGAAGCCGTCAAAGCGGGTACGTTATTTCAATCAAAATCCTCTATACGCCATTCGTCGCGCCAGTCGATGACGACGCGCTCTCCCTCGAAGCGGAGCGGCAGCCAAACGTAATCGGCGAGCGCCGTGCGCTCTTTCGGCAGCGATCTCATTATCTCCGACGCCTCCGCGCGCTCTGCCGCGGTGCTGTCGTCGCGGAATAGCAGATCGAATGCGCGCTCGTATTTTTCGTACGGCACGTGCATCGCGTTCGGCATCCAGCGGTCGGCGCAGGCGATATACAGATCCTTTTTGCCGGGAACCTTGAACACGCTCGAAATCTGACTGTGAAACGACGTGCGGCTCGTGTCCGACGGGTGCGGGTCGCCGAGCACGGTGTAAGGACCGTGCCAGGTGTCGGCGACGGCGGCCTCCGACGGGTTCGGCATATAGCCCGTCGTGCCCGACGTTATCAGATAATGCTTTCCGCCGCGGACGAA
This sequence comes from Clostridia bacterium, assembly GCA_017619885.1. Lineage (GTDB taxonomy): Bacteria > Bacillota > Clostridia > Oscillospirales > CAG-272 > UBA1248. The sequence continues at coordinate 17,753 of JAFZRM010000213.1, forward strand.
ATGCGCCGTCGCCTCGCGTACGTACGGCGGATGACTGCGCGGGAAATGCGTCGAATAATAGCCGGTGACGTCCGTGTAATCAGGAGTCAGATCGGCGCAGATCGTCTCGGAATGCACGCGCTCGAAGTAGTAATACGCCTTGCCGTCGGGCGCGACGGCGAGATCGAAATCCCCGGCGCTCATGCCGAGCGGATAAAGCCGCTCGCGCACGATCGTGTAAGGCCCGGTGAAGACGTCCGCGGTCAGCACCGTTTCGCTCTGCGTGCCGTCCTTTTCCATGATCTTGAGCCAGCAGACGAACTTTTTCGTTTTTTTGTTGTATATGATATGCGGGCGGTCCATCATCGACGACGGATGTATGCTGCTGAGCTCGTTTTCCGTGTCGGGCGGTATGATCAGTCCGAGATCGTCCCAGTTGTACAGATCGGCCGATCTGTACGCGCGGACGCCCCAGTGCCACACGTTTTTGGCCGGGTCGGTGAACTGCTTGTTCTCCCCGTACCAGTAATAGTATCCGTCAAGATACGTGACTGAGCCGCCGTGCGCCTGTATGCGCTCGCCCTTCGTGTCGAGCCATACCTGCCCGGGTCTTATACTGCGGTATCGCTGCATATGCTTCTCCTGATGCGCGCCGACGGCGCTTTTTTTATTCTGATATCCTGCCTTCGAACAGCACGACGCCGGAGTCGTTCGTCCAGCCGGATTCGCCGGTCGTGATATAGAAACGGAACGGTTCGTCCGCTTTGAACACCACCGGATCCGCGGGAACGGCCGTGTCCTTTACGGATATCACAGTGACGGCGGCCGCTTCGACGCCCGTCTTGTCGAGTTTTATCTTGGCTTTCTGGATTATGTCGCTGACGTAAAGATCGTCCTTGCCCTCGATCATCCCGCTCAGATCCGCTTTGCCGGCTTCGAAAACGTCGGTTATCCCGAGCGATCCGAGAAAGCCTTTAAGCTCGTAATTGTCGAGCGACGTCTCCGTCGTGAATTCCGGTATGATGACCATGACGTTTTTTGTCTTTGCCTGCGCGATCTTCTCGGACAGACCAGAGGTACTGCCGATAACGAACACCATGTTGACGCCGTTATCCATCGGCACGACCACGAGGCGCGTGTCGGCGTCCTCGTAATAAGCGTAATATTCCTCGGATTCTATGAAGTTTTTCTTGACCTTCTCGCCGCCTGAGGTCCTGAAATCCCGCTCGCCGATCTCAAAAAACTCGTTTCTCCAGCCGTTTTTGTAGTACAGAGCGTTGGCGAGGACGACCGCGAGGCCCTCGGTATCGTAATCGTCGGGGAGTACCTTCGGGATCATGCCTTCCGTCTTTTCGTTCGCCCAGTCGTTGACTTTCTTTATGATATCGGAGCCGAAAAACGAATCGTACCTGGCGTTGTACATTTCAAGTCTCAGCTTGTACTCGGACTTGAAATCGTCCAGATCGCTGCGCTTCCAGACGGAATCCGCCACGTGAAGCGCTCCGCCCGGCTTTTTCAGAAAATCAGGGTTGGCGCCGGACTTGATCCGCTCGTCGTATTCGGTCAAGTCGCGCGCGATCTTGCTGTTGAAGCCTTCCTCGAACGAGTTGAACGATTTGACGTAGTTTTCAAACTCGGAAAGGTCCTTCAGCCCGAGCCCTTCGGTGAACTGCTTCAGCGTGTTACCCTCGGCTCCGGCGATCAGCATGCCGAGCGCGTATTTGAAAGAGAGCGGGGAAATGACGTAGTTGCCAGTCTGCGTCCGCTCGACGAACTCCGCCAGCTTCAGATCGAACTCGTCAAAGCGCGAAAGTACGCCGCCAGAAGGCTCCGGTCCGGGCTCGGCGGTCGTCTGCTCCGCGCTCGTGGCGGCTTCCGTTTCGGCAGGCTCAGTTTCTGTCGGCTCCGTCGACGCGCCGGTCGTCTGAGCCGGCTCCGTCAAGGACGGCTCGCCTGTCGCGGCGGTCTGCGACGGATCCGCGGCGGACGGTCCGCCGGTCTGCGTCCCGGCGCCCGGCGCCTCGGCGCAGGCGGAAAGCGCGGACAGCGCCATAGCGGCGATTATAATAAGCGTAATTATCTTTTTCATTGTCTCCTCCGTCGGGAAATCTTCTTCCCTTTTAATTATACATATAAATATCGAAAAGTCAAGCGTTTGGCAGGATTTTCCGCGCGCCGCGCCTTTCGTTATATTAGACGCGGTTTTCGGTCGTTCTCTTACGGTCCCGGCGCGATTTTTTTGATCAGCGGCGGATCGCCGTATATATTATGCGCCCGCGGGCTTGACAAACCTTTTTTATAGGAGTATAATCAAATATAAAGATACTGCACAAGGAGAAAACGACGTGAAACAGCTTGAAAAATATCTGTCCGATCCCGCGGGATTCCCGTTCTCGTTTTGCTATGAGGGAAAAAGGATAAAAGGCTTCGGGGAAGACTTCGGGAAGATATACGATAAAAGATCCGGTACCGCGGACGGGGCCGCGTACACCGTCGGATTTCTCCATAAGGACAGCGGCGCAGTTTTTGAAGTGCGCGCGAGATCGTATTCGGATTTTGACGCGTGGGAGTGGACGGTTTATATAACGAACGCGTCGGATCGCCCGACCGGGCTGATAAGCGATATCAACGCCGCCGACGTGATCTTCGAGGGCGGCTCGCCGGTGCTCAGCGGTCTTTCCGGCGACCTCGGCGACATGTACGCGCCGTACGAGATAGATCTGACAAAACAAAACGTGATCAGGACTTCGACGTCCGGCAGACCGACGCACGGAAACTTCCCGTATTTCAACCTCGGATACGGAGACGGCGCCGTATTCATTGCCGTCGGCTGGCCCGGATGCTGGAGAGCGTCGTTTGAGGGCGGGGAGGACTCCGTCCGCTTCACGGCGGGTCAACTGTCGTTTTCGGCGAAGCTTTTACCGGGCGAGACCGTCCGCACGCCGCTCGTAGCGTTTTTGCACTGCGAAGGGCGGGACGCGGTCGATAATATGAACCTCTGGAGAATATGGTTCATCGGCTGCAATATGAGAAAAGACACGAACGGCGAGCCGATCCGCCCCGCGCTCGGCTGGGGCTCGATCGTGCAGGGAATGTCGACCGATGCGCTCGAGCGTATCGCGAAAGCTTATTTCAATCACGGCGTGCCGCTCGATTATCTGTGGCTCGACGCCGGCTGGTATACCGACGAGGCGGGCGGGACGTGCGAATGGCCGAAGACCGGCACGTGGCGCGTCAACACGAAGATGTTCCCGGACAGATTCGCCGGCGTCTCGGATCTGATGCATGAAAACGGCGGCAAAACGCTTCTGTGGTTCGAATCCGAGGTGATGCGCTGCAATAAGGACGGGTTCCTTGCGTCAAATCCGGATTTCAAGCCTGAATGGTTCCTCGGCACCGCTGCGGGCGGCTCGTGGCTCGAAGGTCAGCTGCTCGATCTCGGCGATCCCGGACTGCGCAGGTGGCTGCTCGGCTGCATCTTCCAAGTGCTCGACGAGGGCGGCATCGACATGTACCGCCAGGACTTCAACGTCGACCCGGCGCCGGTATGGAGCGCCTGCGACGGAGCGGACCGAACCGGCGTCACCGAGAACCGGTACGTTCAGGGCTACCTTGCGCTGTGGGACGCGATACTTGAAAGATATCCCGATATGACGATAGATTCGTGCGCGTCGGGCGGCGGCAGGAACGACCTCGAGACGATGCGCCGCTCCGTGCCGCTCCATATAAGTGATTTCTGGGACTGCATAACGGGCGGCTACGACGACAGGCAGGCGATAATGCTGTCGCTTTTGCCGTGGTTCCCGTATTTCAAGCTTCAGGTCAAGGATAACGAGCAGATAACGGAATACAGGCTCCGTTCCTGCATGGCGCCGTGGATGAACGTTAACGTACCGACAGCCGACCCCGGCACGCCGTGGGAGCTCGTCAGAAAAGCCTGCGGCGAATGGAAGCGGCTGTCGGAGCTGTTCTACGCCGATTTCTATCCGCTCACGCCTTTCGGCAAATCCGATACCGTCTGGCGCGGCTGGCAGTTCTACGATCGGAAGACCTACCGCGGCGCGGCGCTCGTTTTCCGGGCGGAGAAGAACGAGACCGATTCGATGACGCTCAAGCTTCACGCGCGGCCGGGGATAAATTACAAAGTCGAAGACTGCGACGGGAAGATCGACCGCGTCGTGCCGGGCGCCGAGCTGTCCGAAAACGGTCTTGCGGTAAAGCTTGAAAATCCCGGCTCGTCCGCGCTGATCTTCATACGGCGAGCCGACTGATCAGATGACCAAAAGGACGGCATGAATATGACAATGAAATTTTTCACGAAAGAGAAGAAACCGAAGCTTTACGACGTGCTGGCGGCGGCGGCCGCCGCGGCCGCGGCGGTCGCGGTCCTGCACTTTGCGGGAAAAGGAGAGCTGCCGCTGATAAGCGCGATCGTGCTCGACGTTTTCTTCCTGTACCTGACCGCGCGGCTCGTGATCGCCTGCGAAGGGCAGATACGGTATAACCCTTATTCTTACAACACGATCTTTTACGCGGGCTTCGCGCTTTTCTCGCTTTCCGTGCTTATAACGCATATCGTTCTGACGGTCCGCATCGCGGCGCACCCTGACGTGTACGGGACCGGCATGATCGTCTCGATCCTCGCCTCGTCGGCGAGAAACTATATGATCCTGTCCGCGCCGTTCATCCTCGTGATTTCGATCGCGCTGTGCGTGTCGAACGTCTCGCTTATAAAGCACGAGGGCTTCCGCCCCGTCAACGTCCTCGGCATCGTATTGTCGGCGCTTCTGATATCGGGCGAGGTCTTCATGTTCACGTTCGATCACAGCGCGTCCGGCAGTCAGAGTCAGGTGATGATACACGATCTGCTTGTAAACGTCTTCGCCGCGGTCTATCTGTATTTCGAGTGTATGATAATCGGCGTAATCTTCGCCGAGGTCCTCGTGTGCCGCCACGAACCCGCGTACGATAAAGACTTCGTGATAATCCTCGGATGCGGTCTGAGAAAAGACGGGACGCCCACGCCGCTGCTCGCCGGCAGAGTCGACCGCGCGATCGCGTTCGCGGAAAAGCAGGAGAAGACGTCCGGCAAAAGGATAACGTTCATAACGTCGGGCGGCAAGGGAGACGACGAGCACGTCTCTGAGAGCGCCTCGATGAAGCGGTATATGCTCGAGCACGGCGTGCCGGAGGACCGGATAATCGAAGAGGATCAGTCCGTCGACACCGTGCAGAACATGCGCTTCTCGAACGAAAAGATAAAAGCGGCGGGCGGCGGAAAAGCGGTGTTTTCGACCACGAACTACCACGTGTTCCGCTCCGGCATCTGCTCAGCGCGCGTCAAGATGCGCGCCGAGGGCATAGGCGCGCGGACTAAGTGGTATTTCTGGCCGAACGCCTCCGTGCGTGAATTCGCGTGCCTGCTCGTCGCGCACAAAAGAAAACAGGCGATCATACTCGCGGCCCTGACCGCGGCGTACGTTGCGCTGACGCTGCTTATGTACAGATAAAATGGAAAGATTATATTTTGAGATACCCGGCCCGGACAGAAAAGACGACGCCGTGGATTATATCAGGGAGTTTTACGAATACGGCTCGGATATAAACGGCGCCGGAGGCCTGCACAGATACCTCGACGACTACGGCGGATGGCTGAAAAAGCTCGAAGCAGACTATAACAGGGTCCCCGACGGGGAGAGAGTGCCGGCGCGCACGTATTTTCTCGTGCGTGAAAGCGACGGCAGGATCGTCGGTATGATAAACATAAGGCTGGCGCTTAACGAAAAACTGCGCCGTTACGGCGGCCATATCGGATACAGCATAAGGCCGACGGAGCGGGGAAAAGGCTACAATAAAATCAACCTTTATCTCGCGCTCAAAGTCTGCGAAAAATACGGTATAGACAGCGTTTTCATGGACGCGGACCTCGACAATCCCGCGTCGTGGAGGACAATGGAAGCGCTCGGCGGCGTGCGGATACGGCAGTATTTTGACGACGAGTTCGCGCACTGCACCGTGCTCGACTACGAGATCGACGTCAAAAAAGCGCTGTCAGAACACAAAGAATACGAAAAATACGTCGCGCGGCAGCTTGACTGACCACCGCACGGCACATATATCAAAGAGTTTGAAAGGAGAGCGTTTATGCCTGATATGAGATTCACGGCGGGCGCGGCGCGCTAGGACATAACCCCGCCTGTCGGGACACTGCTGTACGGATACACCCCGGACACCGTGAGCACGTCCGTCCACGATCCGCTGCAGACGACCGCGGTCGCGATGAGTCAGGGCGGCGAGACGGCGGTGATCATGACGGTCACGGTCGGCGATTTCGGAACGGAGCTGTGCGATCAGATCAGAAAAAAGATCGGGGAGGAACTGGGTCTGCCGCCCGGACGGATAATCGTGGCGTCGACGCACACGCATTCCGCGCCGAACGTCTCCGGCATCGAGGGCTGGGGAGATATCGACCGTCCGTACGTCGACGGCATTCTGTTCCCCGCGATGATAAAGGCGTGCCGCGCGGCGGTCGCGGGCCTGCGGCCCGCGGAGCTTGCCGTCGGCGTCGTCAGATCGAAGGTCGGCGTCAACCGGCGCCAGCAGCTGCCAAACGGCGCGATCGCGCTCGGTCAGAACCCGTGGGGCTGCTGCGATCCGTATATGACCTGCATAGCGATCCGCGATTCGGAGACGAAAAAGGGGATCGTCAACATGATCCACTACGGGTGCCACGGTACCGCCGCGGGAAACAACCACGAGATAACGCGCGACTGGTCCGGCATCATGACCGACCGCCTCGAGGCGCAGACCGGTATCCTGACGGCATACTGGAACGGCGCGCAGGGCGACGTCGGACCGAGACTGACGAACGGCGCCACGACCGGCGACATCCGCTTCGTTGAGGAGCTCGGCGGCGTCGCGGCGCAGGACGCGCTGCGCGCGTGGCAGGCGCTCGGACCGTATAAGGAAGGATCGCTAAACGTATTCGAAGGCGAGCTGCGCATCCCGCGCAAGCCTCTGCCCCCGGAGGATCAGGTGCGGGCGAAGCTCGCGTCGTATACCGATCCCGATTCGCTTATAAATATAATGCGTCTGGAATACGTCTATTACAAAGCCGTGTACGACGAATACGCCGCGGGCTGTCCGCCTTATGAAAAGGAGTGCGTGATACCTTCGACGGTGGTTTCGGCGGGCGATATCGCCTTCGTGCCGTATCCGTTTGAGATATTCGCGGAAATGTCAATGAGACTGCGCGCCTACTCGCCGTACCGCTACACGCTGTGTCTTTCGAACAGCAACGGCTACAACGCCTATCTGCCGACGCAGGATCAGATCGTCCGCGGCGGCTACGAGGTCGGCTGCTTCATGTACAGCAGTGCGCACCCGCTGGTCGATTGCGCCGACCAGGTATTGCTTGACGAAACGTTTCGCATAATGAACCGATAAGGAGAAAGATATGTACAGAATAGGGCAAAACGAGATCGACGCCGTTGCGCGCGCCATTATAAGCCGCGATTTTTTCAAGATCAACGGCAGCGGGCAGGAAGTCCTGCACTTCGACGACGAATGGAGACAGACCGTAGGAACCGAATATTCGCTCACCATGACGTCGGGCTTCGCCGCGCTGACGTCGGCGCTGATCGGCATGGGCGTGGGACCCGGCGACGAGGTGATCGTGCCGGCGTATACGTATATCGCCTCGGCGCTCGCCGTGACGGCGGTCGGCGCGATACCGGTGATAGCGGACGTCGACGGGACGCTTACGATAGACCCGGAGGACGTCGAAAGGAAGCTGTCGCCTCATACGAGGGTCGTGATGCCCGTGCATATCCAGGGCTTCCCCTCCGATATGGACGCGCTGAAAAAGCTTTCCGTCAGATACGGATTCCGGATCCTCGAGGACGCCTGCCAGGCGGACGGCGGAATGTATCACGGGAAATATCTCGGAACGATAGGCGACGCCGGCGCGTATTCGTTCAACTATTTCAAGATAATCACCTCGGGAGAGGGCGGCGCTCTCGTAACGGACGACAGGGTTATATACGAGCGCGCGCTGATATACCACGACGCGGCGGCTGTCGCGTTCTTCGGCAATCAGCTCGACGGCATCACCGAGCCTCTGTTCGGCGGCAGTGAATTCCGCGTGTCCGACATAATCGGCGCGATCCTGCGCGAACAGCTCAAGCGTCTCCCGACGCTCCTGTCTGATCTGCGGCGCAACAGAGACGAACTCGCAAAGCTCGTCTGCGGCGAAGGCAAGGCGGCGCAGGCGCCCTCGCACGATATAGAAGGCGACTGCGGAACGACGCTCTCGCTGCGCTTTGAGACGGCGGAGGAATGCCGCGCGTATCAGCAGAAATGCGCGGACGGCGGCGTAGGCACCACGGTGCCGATAGACACCGGTAAGCACGTTTACACGAACTGGACGCAGATCATGGAAAAGCGCGGCGCGATGCATCCGGCAATGGATCCGTTCAAGATGGAGGCGAACCGCGGGCTCAACATGGACTACACGCCCGATATGTGCAGAAAGACGCTCGATCTGCTCTCCCGCACGCTCTACGTCGCGATAAATCCCGACTGGACCGAGGACGATATCGCAAATATCGCCGCGGTGATGAACGGCTGACGGAGGAGCGTATGAAGCTTGCACTTCAGATATATACGTTAAGATCGTATCTGTCCGCCGACCGGATAAAAGACACGCTCCGCCGGGTAAAAGAAATGGGCTACGACGGCGTCGAATGGTTCGGGCTTATGGGATATGCCCCTGCACAGCTTGCAAAGCTTACGGAGGACGCAGGACTTCTGATGTTCTCGGTACACAGAAGCTTTGACGATATCGGCTCGTGCAATACGGACGAGCTTGACGCGCTTGCCGCCGCGGGTGTGAAATATCTGCCGATAGGCTGGCTGCCAGAAGAGCGGCTCGCGGGCGGGCCTCTGTTTGAAGAGACCGTCGCGGCGATAAGAAAGTACGCCGAAGAAGCGCGGAAGCGCGGACTGTACGTGATGTATCACAATCACGATTTCGATCTGAAGCCTTACGGCAATGAGACGCGCCTCGACGCGCTGCTCGCCGAACTGCCGGCAGATCTGTTCGGCGCAGAGCCCGACACGTGCTGGCTTTACAGCGGCGGCGTCGATCCGGCGGCGTATCTGAGAAAGTACGCCGGCCGCTCCCCGGTCGTTCATCTGAAAGACTGCGTGAAAGAGGGCGGGCGCAGCGGCTTCATGCCGGTCGGTCACGGCGTCCTCGACTGGGACGCGATACTGACCGAATGCGGCGCCGCCGACTGGCTCTGCGTCGAACAGGACGAGCCTTCGGGAGGCCTCGACGCGTTCGAATGCGCAAGACTGAGCGCTGAATTTCTGCGCAAAGCGTTCTGATCACGGCGCAGCTGAATAAAGTCAAAGGAGTTTTTACCGTGCTGTTTTTTCTGATCCGTCACGGGGATCCGATATACGATCCCGATTCACTCACGCCGCTCGGACACCGTCAGGCGGAGGCGCTCGCAAAGCGTCTGGCGCTCTACGGTCTCGACGAGGTGTACACCTCGACCTCGAACCGCGCAAAACTCACGGCAAAGCCTGCGTGCGAGCTTCTGCATTTGGAACCGAAACAGCTCGATTTCGCAAACGAAGCGCATACGTGGGCGGACCTCACGGTCGAGCGCGAGGACGGCAAGCCCGGCGTGACGTGGCTGTTTTACAATAAAAGGACCGTCGCGCTGCTCAACAGCAAAGAAATTCGCGAGCTCGGCGACCGCTGGTACGATCATCCCGACCTCGTCGCACATAACTACAAAAAGGGGATCGACCGCATATACGACGCCTCCGACGAGTTTTTCGCCGGCTTCGGATACGTGCACGAGCGTTATACCGGCAGATACAGGATCGAAGATCCGAGCCGGAAGCGCGTCGCGCTGTTCGCCCACCAGGGCTTCGGCCTGGCGTTTCTGAGCTGTCTGCTCGACATACCGTACCCGATGGTCTGCACGCATTTCGACATCTGCCCGACCGGCATGACGGTCATAGATTTCCAGAGCTTCGGCGAATTCGCGACGCCGAAGGTGCTCGTCCATTCGTCCGATTCGCATCTTTACCGCGAAGGCCTGCCGACCGTTTACAACGGCGGACCGAGATTCTGATAAAAAAACAAGCGGTGCTTCAACGCACCGCTTTTTCACATCGTGATCGGCACGAGCCCGACCGCGATCAGAAGAACTCCGCAGATATACGTCAGCATGACGCAGAAGTCCGTTTTATAAAACCGCGGACGGTCGTCGTAGCGGATCAGGAACAGCACGCAGTCGGACAGGAAGAATAGGACCGCGCCCGCGTACGACAGCGCGGACCATAAGCCGGGGGCGCAGATCAGCCGCGTCAGCGCGAAAACGTTCATGACGGAATTGCAGATCAGATACAGACACAGCGGCACAAGCATTATGCGCGGCGCTTTTTTGAACGACAGCGCCATGACGGCCGCCGACACGCAGAGATAAGCGGCCGCCGCCGGAACGATTATCGATGCCGGTGCGGCGCCGAGACCCGCGAACCGCGCGAACAAGAGGATCAGCAGGACGTGACCGGCAAAGAACGAGACGCCGCCCGCGAAAAACCAGAGCTCGCCGTTAAACATCAGCAGCACGTCGCCGAGCCAGCAGGCGAAGAACGCCGCGATCAGAAGCAGATCCGGAGACGGCAGACCCGAAAACAGGCAGTAAAGGCAGAGCAGAAGCAAAAGCGCCGGCTTCGTCGCCCGGGAGATCTTGTCGTTGTGTTTTGCCGCGGCGTAAAGATTGAAGGCAGCCGCGAAAAGATACAGGATAAGAAATATCAAAGAAGGCATAAAACTCCTCTGTAAACGTCGTATTGCCGCCGCAGCTTTGCAGGCGGTCACGGGGATATTATAAACAAAAAATCCGGTTTTGTCAACTGCCGCCGGCATAAAATCGGGCAAGACGGGGCAAAAGGTGTTGACAAAACCGTTCGTTTGTTGTAAAATATAAGCACAACGGAAAAAGGAGAGTAATAAAAATGAAAAAAGTATTTGCGATCCTCACGGCCGCCGTCATCGCGCTGTCGCTTTGCGGCGCCGTTTCCGCCGCCGGAACTGAGGAGGAAGCGTTCGCCACGGTCGACGCCCTGCAGTTCGACGTACTTCCGGATATCGACGGCAAGGTGTCGGTCGAGGAATGGGGACAGCCCACCGTCGCGCACATCAAATATCCGGAAAATCCGCAGACCGATATCTGCAAAGACGATCAGACAGACGTGGAATTCACTATATGGTTCAGATATACGTTCGACGGCTTTTACGTAGCGGCGCAGGTGCCGGACACGAGCCCGTGCAACAAATACGTGCACGATCACAACATCTGGAACGGCGACGCCCTTCAGATGAGGTTCGACCCGTACGGCTGTACCGAGGACCAGGGACTCACGCCCGCGTCGGCGAGGGAAGCAAACTATTCCGCCGACTATCAGGAGCTCGTGTTCGCCTATAACACCGAGGACGGGCTCTGTTATACGTACTGCTGGCACGGCATAATGGTCGGCCTCGCGCTTCAGAGCGAGGGCGGCAGCTACGCCGCGTCAAACGACGGAGCGCTGACGACGTACGAGATATTCATCCCGTGGAACGAGCTCGTGACGGTGCTGCCGCACGTCGGCACGACGTACGGCATATCCGCGGCGATCCTCACCGCGACCGACGGCGAGAACAACAACGAATGGCAGAACTGGCTCGAATGGGGCGCGGGCGTAATCAACGGCCGCGACGACAACATCTGCGGAACGAGCCGCATGGTCATGTCCGGCGAAACGGTGTTCGGCGGCGCGCCTCTCGTGGATCCGGCGCCCGACGCCACGGAGACCGTGAAGACCTCGATACCCGAGGCGGAGGGCGACGCGGTCATAATCGACTTTTCAAAGCTTTCCGGGCAGAACGCACTGCGTTTTGAGAATAACGACGACGGCAGCGTGAAATTCACCTTTGAAGATAACAACGACCCGTACGTGACGCTCAACATTTCCGGTCAGGTCAAGATTAACGGCGAGGATTACCCGTATTTCGCGATATATCTGCAGACGAACGACACGGACAGCAACGGCGAGCTGTTCTACTGCACGACCGGCAGCGTCAGCGATTTCACGCCGTATTACAGCGTCCCGCTCGAATACAGCTACGTCGACGGCAGACAGGTCGTCGTCGCGGACATGACCGACGCGCTCGAATACGAGGGTATCGTCGTCAAATTCCGCTTCGACCCGTACGACGGCTACTGCGCCGACCCGGACGAATCGCAGATCACCGTGTATTCCGCGGGCTTCTTCAAGAATTACGAGGACGCCGTGATGTTCCGTGCGAACGGCGTGTCGGTCGAGCTCGACCCCGAGTACGTCAAAGAGGTGTCAAACGATCCGGCCGGCACGACGACCGAAGCCGCCGCGACGCAGGCCGAGTCAACGACCGAACCTGCCGACGACACGACTGCGGCGACCGGCGACGTAACGGACGACGCCGGCACGACGGCAGCCGATACCAAAGACGGCGGAGAGCAGAGCAAAGGAAACAAAGCCCTCCCGTTCATCATCGCCGGCGCCGTCGCGGCCGCCGCCGCGATCGCGGCCGTGATCGCGGTCATTGCGGTTAAGAAAAAGAAGAAATAAATCAACCGCAAAATCCGGCGTTTGAAAGCCACTGCATAAAAAAATAAACCCGCTGTAACGTCTTTCCGGCCGGGAAAGCGTCACGGCGGGTTTTGCTGTTTCAGCGCCGCGGCGCAAGGCAAGCCGCGACTGACAGCGCGGCGACGTCTCCTATGTCGTCCCCGAAGTAAGCGGGCACGACGCGGCACACCGAGGCGGAGAAGGAAAGAGCTTCTTTTTTGATGACTTTCATCATCTCTTTTTGCATCAGGTCAGTACAGCGCGGATAAATGCCGCCTATGACGACGGCCTCGGGATTCAGCAGATCTATAATCACGGATATTCCGGAGCCGAGGCACCGAGCCGACTTTCTGTATATATTGATCGCGGTCTTGTCGCCTTTGTACGCCGCCTCGGCTATGCTTTTTGCGGTGACGAACGGTAATCCGTCCTCGTTTTCGCAGAACGCCGGTCCCGGCGCTCCTTTCGCAAACAGCTTTTTTGCGGCGGACACGCCGAGCTGTTTTATCCCTCCGCCGCTGCAGAATCCCTCAAACGATCCGGCTTTATTATATCCTACCGGTCCTTTTGCGGCGAGCCTTATATGCCCCGCCTCCCCGGCGTTGCCGTTCGTACCGGAATACGGCGCGCCGTTTATGATAAGTCCCGCGCCCATGCCGGTGCCGAACGTCAGGAACACCATGTTATCGGTGCCTTTCCCGGCGCCGTATTTCCATTCGGCGACGGCGCAGGCGTCGGCGTCGTTCTTTATCGCGCACTTTATCCCGAATCGTTCTTCTATCATATCGCGGATCGGGACGTTGTCCCAACCCGGAAGGTTCGGAGGCGACAGTATCACGCCGGCTTTTTCATCAAGCGGACCGCCGCAGCTGATCCCGACGGCGTCCGCCGTCCCGGCGGCCGAAACGGCGTCGAAAATAAGCGACAGCGTTTCCGCGCAGCCTCTCGTCTCAAATTTCGTCTTTCCGGTGACACGTCCCGTTTCGTCGCCCGTTACGACAGAACACTTCGTTCCGCCTATATCTATTCCGATAAGCTTCATATGATCACCCGAAAAACTCTTCTTCCAGACATAGACATACGGCGTGATAGACGGGGAGGTGGAGCTCCTGGACTTTATACGTCTCGGTCTCCGGCACGGTCACGCATATGTCGCATATGTTTTTTAACTTTCCGCCGGTCTTTCCCGTCAGCGCGGCGGTCGTCATTCCCCGGGCTTTCGCTGCGGGCACGGCGAAGCACACGTTTTCTGAGCTGCCTGACGTGCTGATACAAAGCAGAAGATCGCCCGGTCTGCCCAGCGCGTACACCTGCTGAGCGTATATCAGAGACGGATCGGCGTCGTTCGAATACGCGGTTATAAGCGCCGTTTCGTTATACAGCGATATCGCCGGCAGCGGTGACTGCAGCTTTTCCGCAAGGACCGCGCCGTCTTCGCCGAGTTTTTCAAGCTCCGACTTTTCCTTCGCGTCAAGCGGTCTTTTCTTGCAAAAGCCCTTCATAAGCTCGCCTACGATATGCTGCGCGTCGGCGGCGGAACCGCCGTTGCCGCATATGAGCAGTTTGCCTCCGTTTTTATAACAGAGGATAAGCGCCTCCGCCAGCTTTTTTATATCGTTTGTGCATACCGACAGCGCCGGATATCTTTCCGTCAATCCGTCGAGCACAGTCATCGAAGCTTTTTTCATCCCGCACCCCGCTAAGTTTATTTCATGATGGATTATAGCACGGACGGCATGATTTGTCAACGCCCCGGGCGCTGCTGCACCGAAAAAAACGGCGTCATCCTCATTTTTTAAAGAAAATTTGCATAATGCGTGTTGCTTTGTCCGGCGCCGCGGTTTATAATCGTATCATAAAAAATAAAAACCGGAGGGACAATGGACAGGTCGATATTACTCGGGCTTGACGGCGAATGGACGCTGTCGTATATGCGGGACCGCGAATACGCCGGACTCGCCGAAAAACCGCGGCGAGGCGCGGAGCTGCCGCCGCTTGAAAAGCTGACGGTAAAAGTGCCCGGCGTTTTCGGGCAGGATCTTTACCTGGCCGGAAAGACCAAAGATCCTTATTACTCGCTCAACATCCTCGATCAACAGGATTACGAGGATATGCATCTGTTTTATTACCGCCGCTTCCCGGCCGTGCCGGGCGGCAGGCTTTTTCTGCGCCTTGAAGGGACAGACACGTTTGCCGACGTGTTCGTAAACGGCTGTCTGATCGGCAGGACCGACAATATGCTGATACCGTTTGAGATGCCGGTGCCGGACGGTCTGCTGACAGATGAGAACGAGATATTCATACACATAAAGCCCGCCTCCGCGGTGAGCAGACTGCGCCCGACTCCCGCGAATTCTGCGTGTTTGCCGTATCTGTCGGATATGCTGTACATCAGACGCGCGCCGTCGCTGTGCGGCTGGGATATTATGCCGCGCATACCGTCGGGCGGGATATGGCGCTCCGTCAGTATCGTAAAAAAGCCCGAAAACGGCATCGGCGACGCGTTTATTTATACGGTGTCAGCCGTTGACGGCGGCGACTCGGTCCTGTATCTGCGCTACACGCTCGATATCCCTTGTGACGATCTGAAGGACTTTACGATCGCAGCCGGGGGCGTATGCGGCGACAGCCGGTTTTACGCCGAAAGCCGCGTTTACGGTATCTGCGGATCGCTGCGGATTAACGTTCCGGACTCAAAACTCTGGTATCCGAAAAATTACGGAGAACCGTCGCTTTACGACGTCAGGATAACGCTGTATAAGAACGGAATACCGGCAGACGTGTACGAGACGCGCGCCGGTATACGCACCGTCCGGCTCGACCGTACGAGCACCACGGACGTCGGCGGGAACGGAGAATTCTGTTTCGTGATAAACGGGAAAAAGATCTTTTATCTCGGCACGAACTGGGTGCCGCTCGACGCGTTCCACTCGAACGATATAAAGCGGCTCGATCAAGCGTTTGCGCTGCTTCTCGATTCCGGCTGCAACGGCGTGCGCTGCTGGGGCGGCAACGTCTACGAAAGCGACCGTTTCTATGAGCTGTGCGATGAACACGGGATCATGGTGTGGCAGGATTTCGCGATGGCGTGCGGCGTTTACCCGCAGGAACCGGAGTTTTATGAAATGATTCGCGCCGAGGTCAAAGCGACGGTGAAGCGTCTGCGCAACCATCCCGGCGTCATACTCTGGGCGGGGGACAACGAATGCGATTACTCGTATATGTACGGCAGCGGCGTCACGCTCGATCCGAACGGCAACGCGATAACGAGGCGAGTGATACCGGAGATACTGAGAGCCGAGGATTTTTTGCGTCCTTATCTGCCTTCTTCCCCGTACATCGACGAGGAAGGGTTCAGATCCGGCGGAGGCGACGGATACGGCGCGCTGTCGGAGGATCACATCTGGGGACCGCGCGATTACTACAAAGGCAAGTATTATAAAAGCACGTTATGCCATTTCGCAAGCGAGATCGGGTATCACGGCTGCCCGTCCCCGTCCTCGCTTTCGAGGTTCATTTCACCGGAAAATCTGTATCACTGGTATGACGAAAAGATACTGCAAAATGAGGGCAGATATACGTCGAACGCCGAATGGCGCGTACACGGCGCCTCGCCCGAGATAAGCGAAAACGCGCCGTTTGCATACCGCACCGCCCTTATGGTAAACCAGATAAAAACGCTGTTCGGCGGCGTGCCGGAAGATCTGACCGATTTTACATTTGCGAGCCAGATATCGCAGGCGGAAGCGATGAAATTTTTTATCGAACGGTTCAGACTGTCGAAATGGCGGCGCACGGGCATAATCTGGTGGAACCTGATCGACGGCTGGCCGCAGATATCCGACGCGGTCGTGGATTATTATTACGGCAAAAAACTCGCGTATCACTACATACGGCGCGCTCAGCAGCCGGTCTGCTTCATGTTCGACGAACCGGAGGAGCGCGAAGGCAAAACGTGCGTAAGGCTCTGCGGCGTAAACGACCTGCAGAAAGACGCAGACTGTGAATACCGTGTTTACCGCATAGGCGTACTTTCTCTCGACGCGCCCGAAGATTTCGGAAAAATAAAGATCGCAAACGGCGCTATAACGCTTAAAAACAACGAAAGTGTAACGGTGGCTTACGTCGACTTTGAAGATCACGCGTTTTATCTGATAGAGTGGGAATACGGCGGGCAAACGTACCGCAACACGTATCTGTGCGGCGACCCGGTCGTAAGCCTTGAAAAATACGTAAAAGCGCTCGATATAACGGGAATGAACGACTTTTCGGAATAAAAAAAACGGACCGCAGCCCCGGGCTGCGGTCCGTTTTTCGTTCATGGCGGCGGTAATTTCGCGGTCATTTGTCCGCCGTCGTTTGAAGTGTTTTTTAATAAAGCGCTCTGTACAGTGTCGTGAGCACGTTCGTGTCGGTTATTTTTTCGTTCGATATCACAAGAAGTCCGTCGCTTGTTACCGTAACAGCTTTGCCCGCCTTTTCTACCGGGGCGTTTGCTTTTACGTATTTAACACCGTAATGATCATATACGGTCTCGCCCGCGCAGTCTATACCGAGTATTTTCAGCGTGTCGACCGGAAGATAGAAATCATAGCCGGTCGCCAGAAGCGTCGTTTTCGTGCTGTCGCCGAGCTTCGTGAGCTTGCCGTTTATATATGCGCAATAGCCGTTGGATTTGAAGACCGCCATATCGGATGTCAGGCACGCCGGGACCGCCGCCTTCGTCTCCTCCGTCGTGAAACGGTAGCAGAAACGCGCGTCCGGCGCGGCGTCGCCTTTATCGAGGAAGCACATTATTTCGCCGTCGTTTACCGAATTGTCAGCCCATTTGAAATCGAGGAGCTTTCCGTTATAGCCTATGAGCGAGGCTTTGATTTTTATCTGTATCGTCTTTCCGTCGACCTTGTATTCCGCGTCGCCGACTTTTTCAAACTCCCAGCCGTCCTTGAATTTTTCTACCGAGGCTTTGCCGCCCTCTCCCGATCTGTTTATGATATAATCGAAGCCGTACCAGCCCGTTTTATCGTCGTTATCCGATTTTATGAACAGATTCATCCAGTTGTCGCCCTCACGCGGCGTGATGTCCGCGGCGCATTCCGCCATAAAGTACAGATATTCGTTATCGGAGCTTACCTTTGCCGTAAGTATGTCGTTTCTCCCGGTCTCGTTTATGTATCTCAATTTTCCGACGTTTGAGGCGTGGTTGCGCTTTATAGTATCTCCGTAAACGTCGCGGAATTCCGGCCCCACGGTGTACCACTGCACGGCGCTGCCGTCAAGGTCTATCGTGCTCTGACCGAAAGCCGCCTCCGGCGGACGCGAGCCCTTGTATCTTCTGACGTTTTGGACCATCTGATAATAGTAGTTATCCTTGAAGCCTCCCGTCATCGGCTCTATATCTCTCGAATACTCGGCGTTGAAGTTGTCGCAGTAGGTGTTTTTCGTATTGCCGCCCTTTGTAGACGTATATTCGCCCGCCATACGTTTTCCGGAGTCCTCATATCGGCCAGCCCACCATTCGTTCCAGCCGGTTATCATTATAAGCTCGGGATCTCTTTTGATGGCTTGGTCGAAGCATTCCTGGAAAGCAAGCCCGAGACCGCTCGTCTGCGGATAAAGACCGAAGCCCATGTTCCAGTCGCCCTGAGCGAGCTCAAATGGCTCGCCTGACTTTTTGGTGTAGCTTCTTCCGGCGTCGGTACCATAGCTTCCGTCAGCCCAGAAGCCGCACATGACCACCATCTGCTCGATGACGCGCTTGCCGTCGTCCTTGCGGAAGCCCGGTTTCTGCGGATACATCGAAGCCCACGGCCAGCAATCGTAGCCGCTTCTGTTTTTATACCAGCCGTTGCCGAATTCCTCGGCTTCCGTAGCCCATGAAATACGTATCGTAAAGAAATCCTTTTGTTCCTCGGATATGTCGAAAAGCGAGGATATGAACATAAGCACCGGCTTGCCGCGCCATTTGAACCATATATCCTCATACAGATTCGCTTTATACAGGTCGTTCCATATCGCGTCGAATTCCTTTTTGTCCGTGTCTTTTAAAATAAAGCAGACGTCGGGAGTTTTCAGGCCCTCTTTTCTCATTTTCGTCCATACGCGCATGACCGCCTCGTAATTCGTTTTATAAAGAGGACCGTTCGTCGCGTCGAAATAGACGAAGTCTATACCTGCCTCCGCTAACATCGCGCCGTGTTTGCGGAGCACCCATTCGTCGTTTGTACAGTAGTAGCCGAAATACGGCTGTCCCCAGTAGTGAAGGCTTCCCAATTCGCCCTGGTTTATCGTTTTCCATACCTGATCCATACCGCCGTCTTCATAAGCCGTCGTATGGTCGTATACGGGCTTGCCCGTATTCGCCTCCTCGTGCCAGAGAAAATAGAATATACCGACCTTTTTTTCATTCGGCGTAACGCCCGAATACGTTATTTCTCTGCCGACGTCGTCGTACGCCGTCCAGGTGTCGGCGTGTATGTCGACGGTGTTCTGCTTTATGCCGTCGTTTTCTCCGCCTGTAACGACAGTTTTCATAAGACCGTCGCACGAATAATCGGTTATAACGGCGTCCTGCGGCAGGATGTGGCTCCAGAGGTGGAAATAACCGCATTTCGGGATTTCCTTATCGACGGTGTCAGTCAGCTTCGTTTCGGTTTCGCCGGGCTTATACAGACCGTAGCTTTTACCGTCGATCTTTACGATTGCGATCTCGTGATAATCCGCGCCGCCGTAAATCGTTATCGTGTTCGACACGGGATCGTCGACGATCCTTATCTTCTCGCCTTCCGATACGTCGATGCCGCTGTCCGTGTACGTCGTCTCGGGCCATTCGCCCATCCTCATGCCTATTTTGGTGTTTCTTATGGCGAGCCATACGCCGGTGTGCGCGGTCGGGTCGTTTGTCGGTTCGGCAAGCCTTAAACCGATGAAAATGGTAAACCACCTGTACTGACCGCTTTTGGCGGGATTTTTGAGCGTGAAGGAATACGTCGATTTTCCGGTATCGGACGACGGAAATTTCGTGTAAACTCCGCCGACGTCGTCCTTCGGGTACGTTATCGTGCCGTCCTTTGTAACGACGTTTCTGACAAAGCCGAAATAACCGTCCTCAGAGCCGCCGTTTTTGAATTCGACGCTCGTGCTCTTAAGCTCGGTCTTGTCTTCAAAATCATAATCTTTAAGCGTTATGTCGGTATTGAGGCTGTACTCGATCGCGGGCGCGGACGTATCCTCCGGCTCCGTCGTCACCGCTTCGGTCGCCGTTATATCCGTCGTCGTCTCAGACGTGCCGCCGCACGATACGAGCGCCGTTAAAGCGAAAAAAGCTGACAAAAAATAACATAAAAGTCTTTTGATTTTCATATATGCCTCCTCGTTATCCGTTATTTTTCTTTATTGATCCGCCGGCGGAAATGCTGATCTTTCGCAATCATTCCCATCCCACCGTTGCCGGGGGCTTTGAGGTGATATCATAAACGACACGGTTTATCGAGCGTACTTTGTTCGTGATCCTTCCGCGCCCGTCGGTGACGACGAGAACGGCGGTCAGAGGGTCGCGCCCGTCAGTCCTATCATTTATTTTATGAATGCTGCCGATCTGACGTAGAAGACGTCGCCCGCGTCCGCCGCGGCGAAATAGTCGTAACGGAGCGCCTTCAGCGCGCCTTCATGAGTTTTGAACGAGCTCATCGGTATCTCTATCGTGTGATATCCGCCGTCTTTTATGTATTCCGCCCTGACGGCATTGTCCTCCGTAGGCTCGGTGACGTTTCCGGCGCAGAGATACATTTCAAGCGTGTACGCGCTTCTTTTGTTCGTCTCCGGTATCATGTATTCGATCTCGATGCGGGAGAATACGGACGCGTCCTCAAAGGCGCCCGGGATAAGCGTGAAATTCACGTCGTTTCCGGTCACCGTCAGCTTCAGAGCGTTTTCCGCCGGATCATACGAAGCGTCGGTCGCGTTCACGCCCGGCAGCGACGAGACTGCGTCTTCGCTGTCGAAGGTGATCTTTCCGTTTGAAAAACCGGCGACCTTTTTCATCTTCAGTGATCTTATGTAAATGCAGTCGCCTTCGGCGCAGTCGAAGAAATAATCGAGACGGAGAAGATTTACCGTGCCCTGCCAGCATTTGTTCGACGAGGCGGGGAAGACGGCTTTGTGATAGACGCCGTCGGCGATGAGATTCGCCGTGACGGAATTGCCGGCGACCGCGCCGCCGTATTCACCGCACGCGAGGAAAAGCTCCGCGGTGTACCGCTCTTTGCCGTTCGATTCCGGGAGCATATATTCGATCACGACGGAATCGTAATCTTCCGCCTTCACGTCTTTATCCGAGTTGTCGGCAAAGCTGAGCGTCACGTAAACGTCGTCCGGGTTGTTTACCGTGAGCTTTGCCGCCCTCTCACTCCCGCTGTACGTTATCCCCGTATTGTGCGGATCCGTGAACAGTTTTTCCGTGCCTTCGACCGAGAAGTCAACGTCTGTCATGTCGAACAGCCCGTCTGTACCTTCCGGGAGTTTTCTGTTTTCCGAAAGGGAAGCGTTATCGGAAAACGATCTGTTTTCAGTGAATCTTTCCCTTATTTCGCCGATATCGCCGGCGGTTATCAGATATCCGTATTCTATGGGCTCGAAGCTCACCAGTTTTATATCGGAAAGCGGCGCCAGATAGTTCGTGGAATCGGAGAGCGCGCTCATCGATCCGTCGTATTTATATCTTCCGGCGTGGAAAACGTCGACGTTCGGGGTGTAGACGCCGATGCCGTAGCCGTCGCGGTCGACCCACGCCGCCCAAGTCTCCGTGTTGCCGCGCGGTATCAGAAAGATGTTTTCGCCGCCGGAGGCGTCCACCCAGCTCGTAAGGTCGGACTTGAAGGCCAGCCTGTCCTGTGTCCACGGCTTTTTGCCGTAGTAATATACGAACGTGTCGAGATAGCTTACGGTATAGAACGCCGGAAGCTCCTGCAGAAGATACGGATGCTCAAATCCCGAGAAGTCCACGAATCTGTTGCCGACGCGAATGACGTTTCCGTCAAGCGTATACGTGTTCTCCATATACGACGGCGTAAGAGAGCCGTTCAGCGCCCAGTCCTTCGCCTGAGTTTTCACGTAGACCGAATCCGCCCCGATCTCAAGATCTATAAGACGCGACGGAGTCCCCGCGACGTCGCCGCCCTGTACCGGGTTGTAGTTCCATTTTGCGCCGTTGAACACGCCGGGATCGTATACGCCTTCAATTTTCGGCGTGCCGTAGTACGACTGCTGTACGAGTCTGCCGGTGTCGTGCTGGTTTATCAGGTTCTCAAGTCCTTCGACCTTGCAGTGCCTGTCCGCTATATACGATATTCCGCCGCCCCACGCAAGTCTGACGCCGAGGCGCAGATCACCGTTTTCGATATAGAAATTGCCGTCCGCGTCGGTCGCGGGGATCTGCACGCTTTCGGTCGTTATTTTCCCGAGCCCGAAACCGTACGTCCCGGGCAAAAGCGGAGAGACCTCCGCGTAAGCTATCCCGTCGGCGGATCCGCCGGACAGGAAGCCGCTGATCAGACCACGGAAATCCCCGTTTCCGGAAGCTTCGAGAAAGTACCGCTCGACTGCCGTTTCACCGTCTTTTTTCAGTGCGACGTCTATCACGCACGGCGCCGTGCAGCTGTATCCGATCCGGATGCGGTTGAAAGGAGCGCCGGCTTCCACGTCCGTCAACGTGAACTTTACGGTTTCGTCCGAATAATACATACCGTCCCTTTCTTCATATTTACCCGATACCTCGTATATTTTCTCCTCCGCGGTAACGGCGTCCGTATCCGTAACGGCGTCCGTAACGGTATCCGTAACCGTTCCGCCCCCGCATGACGGCAGCGTTATGAGTGCTGCCGCGGCGAGCGCCGGCGCGAGAATCTTTTTTATTGCTGTTGAAACGTTCGTTTCATACGGCGCCTCCCGGTCAACCTGTTCTCCATTATGTATTCTACCATATATTTCCGGTATCGTCAAGAGCGTATCCGTTACGAGCGGTTAATTTTATGATAACGAAAACGGCGCCGCCCGCGCGGTGCCGTTGCATATCGCGTTTTATTCGGTCTTCATCGGGAAAAGTCTGCCGTTTCTTTCTTCCTAAGGTTTCATTCCCATTCCACTGTTGCCGGGGGCTTTGACGTGATATCGTATACCACGCGGTTGATAGAGCGGACCTCGTTCGTGATCCTTCTGCTCGCACGGTCGAGCACTTCGTACGGAACGCGCGTCCAGTCGGCGGTCATGAAGTCGTCCGTCGTCACGGCGCGCAGTGCGACGGTATAGCCGTACGTACGCGCGTCGCCCATAACGCCGACGCTCTGCGTGTCGGTCAGCACGGCGAAATACTGGCTCGGTCTGTCGCCGGCTTTTTCAAGCTCTTCTCTGAATATCGCGTCCGCTTCGCGAAGCGTGTCCGCTTTATCCTTCGTTATCTCTCCGATTATCCTCACCGCGAGGCCGGGTCCGGGGAACGGCTGGCGCATAACGAGCTTTTCCGGTATGCCGAGCTTCAGACCGACGGCGCGGACCTCGTCCTTGAACAGCTCGCGCAGAGGCTCGACGATGCCCTCAAAGTCCATCACCGACGGCAGACCGCCGACGTTGTGGTGGCTTTTTATAGTGGACGCGTCGCCTTTGCCGCTCTCCACGACGTCCGGATATATCGTGCCCTGCACGAGATAATCGACTTTGCCTATGACGCGGCTCTGCTCCTCGAATATCCTGATGAACAGCTCGCCTATGATCTTGCGTTTCTTCTCCGGCTCCTTTACTCCCGCGAGCGCCGACAGGAACCTGTCTTCGGCGTTTACGCGGATCAGCTTCATGTTGAATTTATCGCGGAAAACGCGCTCGACGTCGTCGCCCTCGTTTTTGCGCAGCAGCCCGTGATCCACGAAAACACACGTCAGCGCGTCCCCTATGGCGCGGTGCATCAGAACGGCGGCGACGGAGGAGTCCACACCGCCGGACAGCGCGCACAAAACGCGCTTGCCCTGAAGCTCGCTTCTGTATTTTTCGACCGATCTTTCAATGAAATCATCCGTCCGCCAGTCTCCGGCGCAGCCGCATATACTGAACAGAAAGTTGTGAAGCATCGTTTTTCCGTATTCGGTGTGCGTCACCTCGGGGTGGAACTGCACGCCGTATATCCGGCGGGACACGTCCGCCATTGCGGCGCAGGGGCAGTTGTCCGTGTGCGCGGTGACGTCAAAACCGTCCGGCACGGCTTTTACGTAATCCGTGTGGCTCATCCAGCAGACGCTCTGCGACGGCACTTTGTCAAACAGTTTGCCGCCTCCCGTGTAAACTACGGTCTTGCCGTATTCGCTTATGTTTCCGGCGGAGCATATCTGTCCGCCCGCCATATACGCGATCAGCTGATGACCGTAGCAGATGCCGAGTACGGGAATGCCGGCGTCGAGTATGCCCTTGTCGTAATGCGGCGAGGTCTCGTCGTAAACGCTGTTCGGACCGCCGGTGAATATCACGCCTTTATAGCCCCGCTCCTTTATTTCGGCGAGGCTGATTTTGTTATAGGGGAATATCTCGGCGAAAACGCCCTGCTCGCGCACGCGGCGCGCTATAAGCAGATCGTACTGGCCGCCGAAATCGAGAACGAGTATCTTTTCCATTATACCGATATCTCCGAATCCATATCTTTAGCCTGCGCGATGATCGGCGCAAGCTTGTTAACGTATCTTTCGACCTGCTCGCCGCATCTGCCGGTGTAAAGCGACGGGTCGAGCACCGAGTTCATCTCGTCCTCGGTCATGCCGAATTCGGGATGCTTTGAAAGCGAGGAGATCAGATCGCAGCCCTCGCCGTTCTTCATCTTCGCCGTTGCCTCCATCGAAGCCTGTCTTATGACCTCGTGAAGCTTCTGCCTGTCGCCGCCGCGCTTGACGGCTTCCATCAGCAGATTTTCCGTTGCGATGAACGGCAGATATTCGCGGACCGTGCGTTCGATTATCTTTTCGTTCACGACCATGCCGGACGTGACGTTCATCATCAGCCGCAGAATCGAGTCGGCGCACAAAAACCCTTCGGGCATCGAGATGCGGCGGTTTGCCGAATCGTCGAGCGTGCGCTCGAGCCACTGAGACGACGCGGTCATATAAGCGTTGGCGCCGTCCGCCATAAGATAGCGGGACAGAGAACAGATGCGCTCGCATCTCATCGGGTTGCGCTTGTACGCCATCGCGGACGAGCCGATCTGGCTGCTCTCGAACGGCTCCTCGACCTGTCTGTCGTGCTGAAGCAGACGCATGTCGCAGCCGAATTTGTAAGCGCTCTGCGCTATCGCAGACAAGGCGTTCAGGATCGCCGAATCCGTCTTTCTCGTGTAAGTCTGACCGCAGACGTCAAAGCAGGAATCAAAGCCGAACTGCTCACAGATCATTTCGTTCATGCGGTCGATCTTTTCGCCGTCGCCGCCGAAAAGATCCATGAAGCTCGCCTCGGTGCCGGTCGTTCCGCGGCAGCCGAGCAGCTTCAGCCTGCCGGCGGTGAAATCGAGCTCCTCCAGATCCGATACGAGATCCTGCAGCCACAGAGACGCGCGTTTGCCGACGGTCACGAGCTGCGCCGGCTGATAATGCGTATAGCCGAGCGTCGGCAGATCCTTGTATTTGAGCGCGAACGCGGCTAGATTCTTTATGACGCAGAGCAGCTCGGCGCGTATGTATGCGAGCGCGTCGCGGTAGATTATCATATCAGCGTTGTCGGTGACGTAGCAGCTCGTCGCGCCGAGGTGGATTATCCCCGCCGCCGACGGCGCCGCCTTTCCGTACGCGTGCACGTGAGCCATGACGTCGTGGCGGACCCTTTTCTCGTCCTCCGCGACGAAGTCGTAGTCGATGTCCGTTACGTGCGCTTCAAGCTCCGCTATCTGTTCCGCACTCACCGGCAGACCGAGCTCGTGCTCGGCGCGTGCGAGGGCGACCCAGAGCCGCCTCCACGTCTGATAACGCGTGTCGGCGGAAAAGAGCCCGAGCATGTATCCCGAAGCGTAACGCGACGATAACGGCGATTCGTATTTGTCCCTGCTCATAAGATCCTCCTGTTTATCTTATTCGGAAACGGCCGTCAGACACAGAAACGTCATCCCGTGACCTGTGACGACGGGTTTGTCGTAATGCTTTATCTCAAAGCCGTTGTTATTAAACGAGTATTCGTCAAGAACTATCTGCGTGCACGACTCGACCGCGTATCCGTCGACGGCGATCTGCCACTCGTCTCCGCCTCTGTTGACGACGGACATGAACAGATGATCGCCGTGATCGGTGCAGAGCACGTCGAGGTCGCGGTTATCCGCCGAGCACTCCACTACGGTGCCGTCCGTGTGTCCGTGGAGCAGGCGGAACGCCTCGCCGGCGCACTCGACGGTGCAGGCGGCGCCGTTCACGGTTATCATACCTTCGCTTACCGGCATGAAGAAACGCGCGTCGGTCACCCCGTATTTTTCATAAGAGCGGGCGAAGAAGTGGAATTCCAGGATGTTAGACAAGAACATCGCGTTGTTCGCGTCGCAGCCCCAGCTGAAATTCCATTCGTCGACGTTGACGGGCATTTCGACTCCCGCGAAAAGCTCGTCGTGTACGTACGCGAGACCTTCGTCGACGCCGCCGTAAAACGATCCCGGTATGCCGTCTTCGGCGGCCTTTCGCTCGGCTTCGCTGCCGGGTTTGCTGCCGCAGTAGCGGTGATAAGAAACGCAATCGTATCTGCATTCGAGCGTGTTCACGAAGTCGCGGCTCCAGCCGCGCAGACCCGTGTCCGCCACGACGCCGAGGCAGACCGTTATGCCGTCGTCCGCCGTGCGCATGGCGTTTACGATCTCGTTCGTGCGCTTCGCGGCCTTCACGCCGTCGTTCTGATATTCGTATCCGAAATAATATACCTCGTTGCCGACGTAGAAATATTTGACGCCGAACGGCTCCTTGAAGCCCATAGCCGCGCGCTTCGCGCCGTATTCCGTGTCCGTGCCGCCGTTGCAGTATTCGACGAGACGGCGCGCGTCCTCGCCGTCGGAGAGGACTATGCTCACCGTGAATTCCGGCTCGGCGCCGACCTTTTGGCAGAGCATGATGAATTCGTTAAGACTTATATCCGCGCAGTCCTGATGATAGGTGTCGCGCAGCATGAAATCCTTTATCGATCCGTCAAACGGCGTCCGCAGATCCGCGGGCTTCAGGCATTGTTTCCAGTCGAAATGGTCGGCGCAGCAGCCGCCCGGGAAGCGTATCGACGTCGGGGCGATGCGCTTCAGCGCCTCTATGACGTCGACCCGCATGCCGTAATAATTATCGGCGGGCATAAGCGACGCCGCGAAGACGTCCGCCACACCCGAAGCCGACACGAAAAACGTGCCGTTTTGTACGTCTTTTCCTTCGAAGGTGAACGAAAGCTCTTTGTAATCTTGTCCGTCGTCGTTTAAAACGAACGTCTGCTCAAGCCCCGGTACGCCGAAGGTCACTGCGCACTCGCCCGACGGCCTGACGAGGATCTTAGCCTCGTACTGCCTGCCGGCTTCAAGGACGATGACGTCGGAGCTCTGCCGGATCGTGCCGTTGGTCAGCCGCACGTAGTTGCTGCCGCAGGGGCTGTACTTCTTTTTCTGACGGTATTTCGCGCCCTCGCACTCCCAGCCGTAAGGGCTCTTTTGGTCGCCGGACAGGAATTTGCGGTTGTTCAGCATCTGCGCCGAAAGACCGCCGAAAAATCCCTTTCGCGTGACCTCGGCGTTCACGCCGAAAAGTCCGTTCTGAAATCCGTAAGTTTTCTCACCCGCGGTCACGTTCACGACCGGCAGATCCTTGCCGTAATTTTCAATTTTGACGGTTTCGGTCATCTCGGTGCTCACCCCTTCCGTTTCAGTCGTCTGTACTCCGGTGCTCTCCGGCGGCG
>JAFZRM010000214.1 GCA_017619885.1 Clostridia bacterium
GCACTCTGCCGGTTGGCGGAGCACGTGGTGCCTCCGGTCGGAATTGAACCAACGACACGGGGATTTTCAGTCCCCTGCTCTACCAACTGAGCTACAGAGGCAAACTTGGCGACCCGAAGGGGGCTCGAACCCCTGACCTCTAGCGTGACAGGCTAGCGTTCTAACCAACTGAACTACCGGGCCGTGAAAAAGACTTGGTGGGAACAACAGGGCTCGAACCTGTGACCCCATGCTTGTAAGGCATGTGCTCTCCCAGCTGAGCTATGCTCCCATACCGGGCCTCGTCGTGCGACGGTTGGTATTATATCATACGAATTTCCTTTTGTCAACCCCTTTTCGCAAAAAAAATCATAATTTTTTCACCCCCCGAGACGCGCCATCTACATATGGTTTTGACCGTATATATATTGATGAAAAAAACGCCCGGAGGCGTTTTTTCGCTATTTAGTATGCTTTTACCGTGCGGTTTCCGGCTTTCTTTCCCTGAAGATCACGCAGATGCACACCGTCACGATAGTCAGCGAGATCATCATCCCGGCGGCTACGTCAGACAGGTAATGAGCGCCCGCCATGATCCTCGAGGTCATCACGACGCCCATCCAGCACAGGTGGCAGATCCTCGCGATATTGCCCGCCGCCTTCTTGCCGAACGCGTCGAAGAAAAACGTTGTCGTCGTCAGAAGGAAGCTGTTCGCCGTGTGTCCCGACGGAAACGACTTGTACGCGTCGCTTTCGGGCGCGCCGTTTACGCGGTACCACGGCGATTCGGGCAGCCCGGTCTGCATCCATTCCCTGAATCTCATCCTGCCGAATATCAATTTCATACCCTCGATGATCGCTATCTCAAGCAGCAGGCACGTCACGCAGAGCATTATCACCTTTATGCACTTTTTCAGCGCCTCGTACGGGATCTTGTGCGCGATGAGCACGAACCCGAAGATTATCAGCAGCGCCGCGGCGGCGCATAACGCCTTGACCCACAAAAGCGAGCTCGCGAACGGACCCTCTTTGACGAGCCACGGCTTCGTTATATCGTCGAGTTTGCAGTAATACTTTACTATTCTGTGTATCACCTCGTACATCAGCACGACCGCGCCGAACCCGAGGCCCACGCCGAGTATGCGCGGCAGCGGAAACGCGTTTTCACGCTTCGTTTTTATCGAAAATACCGCCGCCAGCGTGATTATAAAGCACATCGGCAAAAGCGTTACCGGCTCCGCCCATATTTCGAGCACGTTGCCTATCGTATACGTGACCGCGCCGCCCGAGGTGAGTGCGCGCGAAACGTCGTAATCGAGCTTCGGGTAAACCGCCGTGACGATCAGCACGGTTATAAGCACTGCATAAAGGGCGATTATCGGTATCAGGAATCTTTTATCTTTAAGCATGTCAGTCTCCTTGAGGTTACAGATTCGCGGCGCCGATAAGTCCGGCGTCGTTTCCGAGCTTCGCTATCCGGATCTCGGTAGACGGCCCCATGCCGTGTATGAAAATCTCGCGGTCTATCTGCTTTTGCAGCGGGATCATCAGCCCGTCGCCTTCGTTCGATATGCCGCCTCCGAGGCTGAGCACGTCGGGCTGCAGCAGGTTTATGACGTTGACGATGCCGCACGCGAGTTTCGCCACGTATTCGTCGACGACCGCCTGCGCCGCGGCGTCGCCGCGGCGGGAGGCGATGAACGCCGTTTTTCCGCTGACCTTTCCCTGCTCCGCCGCGACTTTGTGCAGCTCCGACTCCGGATGAGCCTCCATCGCCTCGCGCGTCATCGCGACGAGCGCGGTCGCCGAGCTGTACGCCTCCCAGCATCCGACTCTCCCGCAGTTGCAGGGTCGGCCGCCGGCGCATATGACCATGTGCCCGAATTCTCCGCCCGTGTAGTTGAAGCCGGAGAAAACGTGCCCGTCTATTATGAATCCGCCGCCCACGCCGGTGCCGAGCGTTATCATCACCGAATATCTCGTGCCCTTCGCCGCTCCGGCGACGGCTTCGCCGAGCGCCGCGGCGTTCGCGTCGTTCTCGATCTTCACGTTTTTGACCCCTGAAAGCGTCTTTACCATCTCGACTATCGGGAAATGCTCCATATCGAGGTTGTGCGCGCGCTCGATATACCCGGTCTCGGGATTTATCGCGCCGGGCGCGGCGATGCCGACGAACGAGACGTCGCCGGGCGCTACCCCGTCGTCCTCGCAGATCTGCTTTATCAGCCTCGCTATGTCCGCGGCGACGGCTTCGTTTCCGCGCTGCGGCTCCGTGGGCGTGCTGAGTTTTCTTATTATTTCGTTATTTTCACTGATCGACGCGACGGCGATCTTCGTCCCGCCGAGGTCAACTCCGATACGGTACATGGCGGTTCTCCTTTCAGAATAAGGCTTTTATCGTATTATAACAGATAAAAATACAAAATGCAATAGAATAACGCAAAAAAATACGCAAAGCCGGCGCGATTGTGCGCCGTTTTACGCCGTTTCCATAAATATTTATAAAATTTTTATAAAATATAGTGCGCGTTTTGTTGTAATCGTATACTCACGGTGATATAATATTATCTGATAATGTACGTTATACGGAGCGATATATAATGGCTTACACTTTTTCGGGCGGGCTCGATCTTCAGAGGAACGGCAAAGTCCCGCCAAAACCCGTATCGCGGCTCACGGAGCTTGACAGGCTGATCCTGCTTTCGCCGGAGGACGCCGGATTCACGCCGGCCGTCAAAGAGGGCGACGAGGTCGGCGCGTATCAGCGCGTCGGCACGTTCGCGTATCACGGCGACGAGATCCCGGTCTGCACGGCGCTTGCCGGCAAGATCGCCCGGATCGTGACCGAACAGGACCGCGTGCGCGGCGTGATCGTGTCCCCGGACGGCTCGGACCGCCGCGCGGAGCTTCACGTCTGCGACGATCCGGTCGCGGAGCTGTCGCCCGAGACCGTGATCGGGATAATGAAGGACGCCGCGATCCCCTGCCGCGGCAGCTACGGCTACGCTTACAGGCGCGTGCTCGCCGCGGGCGGCGGCACGATGCGCTTCATCCTCAACTGCTGTGAGAGCGAGCCCGGCGTTTTCAGCCGCAGAAAGCTCATCGACGGCGATCTGAACAGCGTCATCGACGGCGCGAAGCTGCTGATGCGCGCGCTCGACGTCCGCAGATGCGAGATCGCGGTCGAAGCCGACGAAAAATACTACGGACGTATAGTCTCCGCGGTCCGCCGCGACCCGCTTTTCGAGGTCCACAAGATGAAGCGCAGATTTCCGCAGGACGAGGAGGTCGCCATGATCTACGCGGTGACCGGTACGCGTCTGTCCGACGCGGACCGCCCCGAGCGGTCGAAATGCTGCGTCTTCGACGCCGAAGTCGCCGCCGCGGTCTACCGCGCCGCGGTCCTGGGAATCCCGTACTGCGAGCGGATCGTCTCGGTAAACGACGAAAACGTCCTCTGCCCCGTGGGCGCGCCGGTGTCGGAGCTGCTCGATTTCTGCGGGATAACGGTGGACCGGCCCGAAAAGATCATCCTCGGCGGCCCGATGCGCGGAAAACTGTGCAAGAACGCTGACGACCCGATCGGACCTCTGACCGACGCCGTGACGCTCTTCTTCCCGGGAGAGGGCAAGGATATACCGGAGATGAAGCCGTGCACGCACTGCGGGCGCTGCGTCGCCGTCTGCCCGTCGCGTCTTTTGCCGTATTACCTCGCCGCAAACGCCAAAAAGAAGAAATACGGCGTATGTGAGGACTACGGCGTGCGCGCCTGCACGGAATGCGGCTGCTGCGATTACGTCTGCCCCGCTTATATACCGATCAAAAAGCTGATACACACGGCGAAACGACGCCTTCCGGAAGAATTAGACGAATAATAATTATGAAGATAAACAAATTACTGAAAAGAGACATCACGCCGGTGCGGCGCGGCAGCAATTCGGCGTTTCTGAGCGGCTCGTGCTCCGTCGCCGGCATCATGCTGCACGTCATCGCGGCGCTGATCCCCGTTATCGTGTGGGCGGTATACCTGTTCGGCTTCCGCGTGCTGATGGTCATCGCGGTCTCGGTCGCATCCGCGGTCGCCTCCGACGCGCTGCTCACACTTATGATCTATAAAAAACCGCTGATCGGCGATCTTGCCGCCGTTGTATCGGGCGTTATGCTGGCGCTTACACTGCCGGCGGCGACGCCTTTGTGGATACCGGCGGTCGGCGGACTCGTCGCGATGGCGATAAAACAGCTTGCGGGCGGCACCGGAAACAACTTTTTGAACCCAGCTCTGTTCGCGCGGACCGTCATAATGCTGATATTCGGCAAAATGATGATCTATACGGCGCCCGGCGTCTCGCTGCCGCTGTTTTCAAACGTTGACCCGCAGTTGTCGGCCGGGACGGCTATGGCGGCGCTGAACGCCGGAAAATTCCCGAACGAGTCGGTTTTCGAGTTGTTGTACGGCAAATGTGCCGGAAATATAGGCGAAATATCGGCACTGCTGATACTTCTCGGCGGCGCGTTCCTGATACTTCGCGGCATAATCTCGTATAAGATACCGCTCTCGTTCGCGTTCACCGTGATGGCGATAACGTATCTGTTCCCGCGGATAGACATTGATTCGAGCTACGCTATATACTCGATCCTCTCGGGCGGCGTGCTTTTCGCGGCATTCTTCATGGCGACCGACCACGCTACGTCGCCCTGCACGACGCTCGGACAGGTGTTATACGGCGTCGGATGCGGCGGTCTGACGGTGCTATTCCGGTATACCGGCGTGTTTTACGACGGCGCGTACCCGGCGGTGCTCATAATGAACGAGCTCGCAAGACCGCTCGATCTGCTGGCGTTCAGCCTGAACGGCCCTGGCAAAAAGAAGAAAAAGGCAAAAAAACAGAAGGAAAAAGAGCCGGAACCGGCCGAAACGGTCGAAAACGGGCAGGAAACGGCGGAAAACGCCGAAAAACCGGACGAGACTTCGGCGGAAGAACCGAAAGAGATAAAAGAAGAGACCGAAGAAACAGCAACGGATGTGACCGAAGCTGAAGAAATAACGGAAGAAACCGAAGAAAAGCCGGAAAACAAGCCGGATGACGGTGAAGGAGCGTAAAATGGGCAGGATCCTCGCGTTTGCAAATCAGAAGGGCGGCGTCGGAAAGTCTACGTCAGCGATAAACGTGGCGTCGGGAGCCGCACTCGCCGGAAGGCGCGTACTGCTCGTCGACTGCGATCCCCAGGGGAACACGACGAGCGGCGTCGGAATCAACAAGAAAAACCTTACCGCGTCGACGTACGACGTGCTGATCTCAAGGACGGACGCCGCGTCGGCGGTGATAAAGACGGAATTCACGAATCTGTGGCTGATGCCGTCGAGCATAAGCCTCGCGGGCGCCGAATTCGAGCTCGTGGACACGGAATCCAGGGAGGCAAGGCTGAAAAAGGCACTCGCGCCGCTGAAAGACGAGTACGATCTGATAGTTATCGACTGTCCGCCGTCGCTCGGACTTATAACGGTCAACGCGCTCGTGGCGTCTGACGGCATAGTCGTGCCGATGCTGTGCGAGTATTTCTCACTCGAAGGGCTGACGCAGCTTCTGATGACCGTAAAGGAAGTAAAGAGAAGATACAACCCGCAGCTCGAGCTGACGGGGATACTTATAACGATGTACAACGGCAGACTGAACCTCTCGCAGGAAGTCGCCGCGGAGCTGAAGCGGTATTATTCCGGAAAACTGCTCGCGACGATAATCCCGCGCTCGGTCAAGATATCAGAGGCGCCCGGCTTCGGTCAGCCGATCCAGTATTACGACAAGCACGGCAAGGGCACCGATGCGTATAACGCCGCGGCTGCCGAAATCATGAAACGCGCCGGCGTCTGATGTTCCACGTGGAACAATTTCAGAGAGAGGTGCGCGGAAGGTGAAAATGTTCCACGTGGAACATTCACCGCAGCGGTCCCTATTATATATATTATTCTTTTTAATATGCTGAAAGGAAAAAAGTATGAGCGCAAAGAAAAAAGCAATGGGGCGCGGGCTCGACGCGCTGTTTGAGTCAAATTCCGTGGAACAGAGCGGCGGCGTCTCGGTTCTCAGTATATCGGATATAGAGATCAACAAAAATCAGCCGAGAAAGAACTTCGACGACGATTCCATACAGGAACTCGCCGAATCCATAAAGGCGCACGGCGTGATACAGCCTATCATCGTCCGTTCTGCCGGCGAGGGCTTTTACGTTATCGTCGCCGGCGAGCGCCGTTACCGCGCGGCAAAACTTGCGGGTCTGACGGAGATACCCGTTATCGTGACGGAATTAACGGCGTCGGAAGCCGCGGAAGTGGCGCTTATTGAGAATATACAGCGCGCGGACCTGAATCCGATAGAAATTGCCGAGGCATACAGGGCGATAATCGAAGATTTCGGGCTGACACAGCAGGAACTGGCGGAAAGAATCGGAAAGCCGAGATCTTCCGTCGCGAACGCCCTGCGTCTGCTCGATCTGCCGGACGCGATCAAGGCTTACGTCGCGGAAGGAAAGCTGACCGACGGCCATGCAAAAGTTATCGCAGGTCTCGGCGACGAGGCTCTGATGAAGCAGGCGGCGGAGACGGTCATAAAGCTGAATCTCACCGTCCGAGCAACAGAATCGTACGTCAAAAAGCTGAAAGAACCGAAGACCGTAACGGTCGAAGACCCGAGAACGAAGAGCTATGAGACTGCGCTCATCGAACGTATGTTCTCCATACTCGGGAGAAAGATCACGATAAACAAGGGAAGAAAACACACGCTCGAGATCAGCTACGGCGACAACGACGACCTCGAAGCGCTGATAAAACGCATCTGCGGAGACGACGTTTTCGACTTTTGACAACCAAATTTTAAACAGAGTTTACAAAATAATAACCCGAGATATACATCTGAGGGTTATAATAAGCTGAACAACGTATAGCAAAAAGAGCGTTTTAAAAGCGAAAATACTACATATTGTGTACCGGAACCGGATTTTTACCTAATGTTGTATTTTTGCGCGAACCGGGGTGGCATGATGCAAGCTGATCTGACGGAAGTGAAAAATTTACCCGAATACGCGAAAAACGTGCAGATCATCATAATCTGCATGTTCATCGGCGTCGTCGCCGCGGCGCTCATATCGCTGTATCACAAACTCGTGCTCGGGTCGTTCATCCGCTTCCTGCTCGACAGCGGCGCGGTGGACGAGGAGACCGCGATACTGCTTTCCGCCACGAAATACGATAAGAACGTGTTCGTACGCTCCGCGATCAAAAACGGCCGTACGTACTCGGGCGTTCTGCGCTCGGTGCAGCCGGAGGGCGCCGACGGCGGCGTAAAGCTTACGCGGAAGCGGCAGAACGAGCTGCTTTCGGCGACGTCGTTCTATATCCCCGCCGAGCTGACGTTCCGCGCCGACAACATTTTCTCCAAACGCGGCACCAGCATCGGCTCCGCCGTGTTCGGCATTCTGCTGTTCGTGCTCGTCGCGGCGGTGTGTCTGCTCGTCGTGCCGCAGATCGTCAGCATGATGGAGACGCTTTTCGGGATCTGAGGAATACCGACTGCGGTTTCCGCATATCCTTTATCAAGCACCCTGAATCGGAGACAAAAGTGAAAGTTAAGGAATTGAAACTGAACAAAGCGGTAAAAGCGCTGATAATAATCACCGTACTGACGCTGCTTTTCGTCGCGGCGGTATATCTCATAGCGTATCTGACCGGATTCCGCATCATGTATTTCGGGCAGGACCGCTTTATCGGAAAGATAATCAAGCAGGACGGCGGCGAGCTGCCGTGGAAGGGCACCGTTTATTACGGAGACGGCACGAAGGCCGAGCTTGACCGCGAAAAAGACACGCTGTCGTTTCAGGAGGGTTACGTATACGTCGGCGACATCACGGACGTATATATGAACGGCAAGGGAAAACTCACCTACAACAGCGGCGAATACTACGAAGGCGACATCGTATACGGCGAGATGACCGGATACGGGACGTACGTCTATTCTCCCGGGATAGGCGACAGATACGAAGGCTTCATGACGAACGGAAAGCGGAACGGGTCCGGTAAATACACCTGGTCCGACGGCTCTTACTACGAGGGCGGCTACAAGGACGACATGAAGGACGGCGAGGGAACGTACATCTGGGCGGACGGAAGCAGCTACAAGGGCACTTTCGTCAACGACGTCAAGGACGGTCAGGGTACGTACGTGTTCCCGAACGGAGACAAATACGAAGGACAGTTCATTTCCGACGTCAGGGAAGGCACCGGCACCTATACGTGGGCGAGCGGCGAATATTACGTCGGAGAGTTCAGAGCGAATATGATGGACGGCCGCGGCACGTATTACTGGACGTCCGGACGTTCCTACGAGGGGACGTTCAAAGAAAACAAGATCGTCTGGGAGCTCGACTGAGCCCGGACGGCAGATCAAAGAGGAAACGGTTTTGAAAAGATTGATATCACTTTGCGGGGTGTTCCTTGCGGCGGCGATGATAGTGCCGACCGTGATCGCGCTTACATACCGCAGGACAAATGATACGCTGCCGGTGCTGACCGACGAGACGGTCGTGCGCGGCGCGGATGAGCTTCCGGTGATACCGGAGGACGCGCTCCCGGAGGAGGAGACGGAGCCCGTAGAGATCGTGACGGTGCCGGATTATCCGACGAAGGTATGGCGCGGCACGTCGACCGGCGAGATGTCGGACAGATACGGCATGCTGCTTCAGTACGAGAGCGAATTCAACGAAATAGAGCAGAGAGAACTCGCGCCGGTCAGCGCCGCGGCTGAATCGACCGCGCCGGTGACCGCGGCAGAGGAGACGACCGTGCCGGAAACCACCGTTCCGGAGACAACCGTGCCGGAAACTACCGTTCCGGAGACCACGGTGCCCGAGACGACCGCGCCGGTGACGACGGCTCCGGAGACCACGGCGCCCGAGACGACGTCGTCTTCGAACGATCCCGACGACAACACCACGGGCGGATACGTCGGCTGCGACGCGAAATACATCAAAGTCTACGTCAAATCGACCGGAAAATACGAGACGATGCTTATGGGCGACTATCTCGTCGGCGTCATCGCCGCGGAAATGCCGCTGCGATACGGCATAGAGGCGCTTAAAGCGCAGGCCGTGGCGAGCAGAACGTTCGCGATATACAAATCCCAGTCAAGCTCCTACTATCATTCGTCGGCTCACGGCTCCGAAGGCGCGGACGTCTGCACAAGCTCCGGCCACTGCCAGTCCTACAGAAGCTACGAATCGGCGCTGTCCTCGTGGTCCGACAAGGAATACACGAAGCAGATCTACGCGAAGATCAAGCAGGCCGTCATCGAGACGTCCGGCATAGTGCTCACGTGGGAGGGCAAACCGATAGAAGCCGTGTTCCACGCCTGCTCCTACGGCATGACCGATTCGATGTCCAACGTCTGGGGCGGCGGTCTGCCGTGCCTGACCGGCGTCACGACGCCCGAAACGAAGGATTACTACAACGTATATTCGCAGAAGAAATACACTTCGGCGGAAGTGAAGAGCAAAGTCTGGTCAAGAGACTCCAAGGCGACGTTCCCGGACGATCCCGCCGATTGGATGAAGATAACGCTCAACGAAAACGGCAGGGTCAAGACGCTCAAGGTCGGCTCCGCGACGTTCACGGGCCAGGGCAGCAAGAGCCTGTTCAGCCTCGCGGCGACGAATTACACCGTCACCTACGATAAGGAGACCGATACGTTCACGTTCGACGTCTACGGCTGGGGCCACGGCGTCGGAATGAGCCAGTACGGCGCCGGCATCTACGCCGAAGAGGGCAAAGATTACAAGTTCATAGTAAAACATTATTATAAAGGCGCCGAGCTTACGCTCTGGGAATGAGGATCCGATGATCTTTCGTATACTTGCGCTCGGTGACGTCGCAGGCCCGGCGGCCGCGGCGCGCGTGTGCAGCGAGCTTTTCGACGTGCGCAGACAGCACAGTATCGACTTTGTCGTCTGCAACGGCGAAAACAGCGCCGCAACGAACGGCATCGACGTCAAAACGGCGAACGAGCTGATAAAATACGGCGTCGACTGCATCACCACCGGCAACCACACCTTCAAAAGAAAAGAAATACGGGAATACCTGGATGAGACGAAGAATATCGTCCGTCCGGGTAATTTTCCGCCTGAGGTCCCGGGACTCGGATACACGATCCTGGAGGAGCGCGGGCTGCGGATTCTCGTGATGAACGTGCTCGGGGTCGTTTTCCTCGAGCCGCTCGCCTGTCCTTTCCGCACCGTCGACAGGATGCTCCGCGCCGCCGAGGGCAAATACGATATATCGGTGCTCGACGTGCACGCCGAGGCGACGAGCGAGAAGATCGCGATGTCGCATTATTTCGACGGAAGGATCGATATAATTTTCGGCACGCATACGCACGTACAGACCGCTGACGAGCGCGTGATGCCGCACGGGACGGGCTATATAACCGACCTCGGCATGTGCGGGCCTGACGACTCCGTTCTCGGTATCAAAAAGGAAAATATAATAGAGAAGCTGATGATGCATCTGCCCGTCAAGTTCGACTTCTCGGACAACCACGTAACGCTGCACGGCGCGATATTCGATTACGATCTTGATAAAAAGCGCTGCGTCGACGTGAAACGCTTCGAAATGTGACCGGGGGTAACCGAGCCAAGGTGTCGGCGAAGCCGACGAATTGAGCGCTTACGCGCATTTTGGGGTTCCCCCGCCCCCCTCTCCGGGAACCCCCACCGCTGTTCGCGGCGGGGAACCCCTTCTACGCGACGAATTTTGGGGGTTCCCACCCCTCGACCCGCTTGCGGTGACCCGAAAAAATCTGCGTGCCGCTACCGCGGCTATACTTGATTTTTTCGACCGCTGCGCTTTCCTCGCATTGCTTTATCCGCCCCCGGCGGCGCAATGCTCGTCACCCCCAAACCCCGCCATTCCCCCGAATTGTCGGGGCTTTTTACGAAAACGGGCCGCAGAGGTGCCGGTCCAAACAATAATACCCGATTTTTCTAAAGAGGAATTTTCAGGGTTGTTTAAGTGGTAATCAAAGCATAATCAAGAGGATAATTTTTATGCAAATATTATCTCATTTATATTGTGACAATATACCTGAGAATAAAAAAGATCTGGACAATTTTTTAATCGATTATGAGTTTTACACCGGGTATGACAATAAAGAATATATAAGCTTTGAAGTATCAAGCGATAATGAGAATTTTGAAAGAGTGTTTGAACTAAAAAATTGTAAGATCGGAATGACAAGATATGGGTTTTCTGATGAAGAGCTTGATTCTGCAAAATGGTTATATATGGACAGCAAATGCAAGAAATTTGATATAAATGAGGATATTGATACGTTTGAGTTTGAAATGTGTCCGAAAAGCGAAAACATATATCACTACAAAAGACAAATTAATCCATATGTTTTGACAAGCAGGGTAAAGTGGAAGCCTAAAAATAATTTTTATTCTGCATATGGCGGGGGTGACGATATCTTTTGCAGCCCTGAAGCCGTAAGTCAGTTTAAGCAAAACAATGTCATTGGAATTGATTTCGGAGTTGTCAATCGAAAAGACGGTACGGCACGTGACGACGTCTATCAAATGCTTTTTACAGAAAAATTAAGCAGGGAGGCGTTATGTTTTCCAAGAGGATTTATACATCCTTGCTGTAGGATCTGCGGAGAAGAATTGACACATCTTAATATGCCTACAACGTTATGGTATATGATGGGAGTTATTGAAGATAAATTGCCTAAAAACGTCGACGCGTTTATGACTGAAGACAAATTTCGCGAACACGGTCAGCAAGTATTTATTGTATCACAAAAGGTTCGTTCAGTGATAAAAAATATGAACGAACGCAATATTGATTTTATACCGTTAAAGACCGTATAATTCTGTATTTCATTAAGAGGATGCATAATGTTTCAAGTAATAAAAACCGAAGGCCGCGCGAGGCGCGGCGTTTTTATCTCCGATCACGGCACGGCGCAGACGCCGGTGTTCATGAACGTCGGCACGTCCGCCGCCATAAAAGGCGCGGTGTCGACGATGGATCTGTACGAGCTCGGATGTCAGATCGAGCTGTCGAACACTTATCATCTGCACATCCGCCCGGGCGACGACGTGATCCGCGACATGGGCGGTATACGCGCGTTCTTCAACTGGGACCGTCCGGTCCTTACCGACAGCGGCGGATTCCAGGTGTTTTCTCTGGCGCCGCTGCGCAAAATAACGGAGGAAGGCGTGAAATTCGCCTCGCACATCGACGGCAAGCGCATTTTCATGGGACCCGAGGAGTCCATGCGGATTCAGTCGAACCTCGCGTCGACGATCGCGATGGCGTTCGACGAATGCGTCGAGAACCCCGCCGAGTATTCCTACGCCAAGGCGTCCGCGGAGCGCACTTACCGCTGGCTGATCCGCTGCAAAACGGAGCTGGACAGGCTGAACGCCCTGCCCGGCACGATAAACCCGCGTCAGATGCTGTTCGGCATCAACCAGGGCGCGACGTACAACGACCTGCGCATCGATCACATGAAAAAGATCTCCGAGCTCGGTCTCGACGGTTACGCCGTCGGCGGCCTCGCGGTCGGCGAGCCGACGGAGGTCATGTACGACGTGCTCGACAACGTGGTCCCGTACGCGCCGGCCGACAAGCCGCGATACCTGATGGGTGTCGGGACGCCGGAGAACATAATCGAGGGCGTCTACCGCGGCATCGACTTTTTCGACTGCGTGATGCCGTCGCGCAACGCGCGCCACGGGTTCCTGTTCACGTGGGAGGGCACAGTCAACCTGAACAACAAGAAATACGAACGCGACAGATCGCCGATCAGCGCCAGCTGCGGCTGCCCGACGTGCCGGAATTACTCCAAAGGCTACATCCGCCACCTCCTCAAATCGAAGGAAATGCTCGGGATGAGACTCGCCGTCATGCACAACCTCTATTTCTACAACGAGCTGATGCAGCGGATACGCGACGCGCTCGACGAGGGAAGGTTCAAAGAGTTCTATAATACATACGCTACATCTTTGACGCCGAGAGCCGAATAAATCAATATATAGTAGAAACACCCGACCAAGTGTAGACAAGCATAAAAAGAGTGAGAAAAGGGATTGACAAGAGGGAAAAAAAGTGATATATTAGACAGGCGCTCGGAAAGCGGGAGAGCGTCGAGGCGGAAACGCCGGGGCGTAGGAAAGCAGA
>JAFZRM010000215.1 GCA_017619885.1 Clostridia bacterium
CGTCGCGCTGGGCGGAGGCTCTGCGCGAGATGTCCGGACGTCTTGAAGAGATGCCCGGCGAGGAAGGCTACCCCGCGTATCTGTCCTCGCGTCTCGCGGAATTCTACGAGCGCGCGGGCATCGTCAAATGCCTCGGCAGCGACGACAGGACCGGCGCGGTCACCGCGATCGGCGCCGTATCGCCTCCCGGCGGCGACACCTCCGAGCCCGTCTCGCAGGCGACGCTGCGTATAGTCAAGGTGTTCTGGGGACTTTCCTCCGAGCTCGCGTACAAGCGTCACTTCCCGGCGATAGACTGGCTTAAGAGCTATTCGCTGTACGAACCGAAGCTTCAGGAGCATTACAAAAAGACGATATCGCCCGCATGGCCGCTGCTCGTCGCGCGGACCAAGGCGATGCTTCAGGAGGAAGCGGAGCTGAACGAGATCGTCCAGCTCGTCGGTATAGATTCGCTCGGCTCAGGCGACAGACTGACGCTCGCGGCGGCGCAGATGATCAGAGAAGACTATCTGCAGCAGGACGCTTACGATTCCGCCGACTCGTTCACGTCGCCGCGCAAAATGTTCCTCATGCTCGGCACGATACTCGGCTGGTACGAGGCGGGCAAGAACGCCCTCGCGGTCGGCGTACCTTTCGACGCGATAGAGAAAATGCCGGTTTGCGAGAAGATCGCGCGTATGAAATTCATCGACGAAGCGGTGCGCGAGGATACGTTTGCGCAGATCGGCGCGGACATAGACGCGCAGTTCACGAAACTGATGGAGGAGGCTGTGACCGATGAATAAGGAATTCAAAACCATAAAAGAAGTCGTCGGGCCTCTGATGCTCGTCGAAAAGGCCGAGGGCGCCACGTACGACGAGCTCGTCCAGATCAGACAGGCTGACGGTCAGATCAGATACGGCAAGGTGCTCGAGGTCGACCGCGACCGCGCGCTCGTTCAGCTTTTCGAGCCGTCGGAAGGTCTGCGGATCTCCGACTCGCGCGCCAAGCTGCTCGGACACGGCGTCAGGCTCGGCGTCTCCGCCGACATGCTCGGCAGAGTCTTC
Source organism: Clostridia bacterium (assembly GCA_017619885.1). Classification (GTDB taxonomy): domain Bacteria; phylum Bacillota; class Clostridia; order Oscillospirales; family CAG-272; genus UBA1248. The sequence continues at coordinate 1,048 of JAFZRM010000215.1, forward strand.
GACGGCATGGGCGAGCCCATCGACGGCGGCGACAAGATAATCCCCGAAAAATACATGGATATAAACGGCCTGCCGATGAACCCGGCGGCGAGAGACTTCCCGTCCGAATTCATTCAGACCGGCATATCCGCGATCGACGGCCTCAACACCCTCGTCAGAGGGCAGAAACTGCCGGTGTTCTCCGGCTCCGGTCTGCCGCACGCGGAACTCGCGGCGCAGATCGCAAGACAGGCGAAGGTCCGCGGCACAAACGACAAATTCGCCGTCGTTTTCGCGGCGATCGGTATAACGTTTGAGGAATCCGAATTCTTCATCCAGGACTTCAGGAAGACCGGCGCGATCGACCGTTCCGTGATGTTCATAAATCTCGCCAACGACCCGGCTGTCGAGCGTATCTCGACGCCGCGTATGGCGATAACGTGTGCGGAATACCTTGCGTACGAGCTCGGCATGCACGTGCTCGTCATCCTGTCCGATATAACAAACTACGCCGAGGCGCTGCGTGAGATCTCCGCGGCAAGAAAAGAAGTCCCCGGCAGACGCGGTTATCCCGGATACCTTTACACCGACCTTGCGACGATGTACGAGCGCGCCGGAAAGATAAAGGGCAAGCAGGGTTCGATCACTCAGATACCGATCCTGACGATGCCCGAGGACGACAAGACGCACCCGATCCCGGACCTCACCGGATACATCACCGAGGGTCAGATAATCCTGTCCCGCGAGCTTTACAGAAAAGGCATCCAGCCGCCGATCGACGTTCTGCCGTCGCTTTCGCGTCTTAAAAACAAAGGCATCGGCGCGGGACGCACGCGCGAGGACCACTCCGGCAACATGAACCAGTGCTTCGCCGCGTACGCGCGCGGCAAGGACGCCCGCGAGCTGTCGACGATACTCGGCGAATCGGCGCTGTCCGAGGTCGACCGCATATACGCCGCGTTCGCGGAACAGTTCGAGCGGAAATACGTGTCCCAGGGTTATTACACCGACAGATCGATAGAAGAAACGCTCACCGTCGGCTGGGAGCTTCTGTCGATGCTGCCGAGGACGGAGCTTAAACGTATCAAGGAAGAATACATCAACAAATATCTTCCCGTAAAAGAGCAGGAATAAAAAATGGCAAAGCAGATAAATCCGACAAGAATGGAGCTGACGCGCCTGAAAAGGCGCCTCAGGACCGCCGCGCGCGGACACAAGCTCCTGAAGGATAAGCAGAACGGCATGACGAAGCAGTTCATGGAGCAGATACGCCTGAACCGCCAGCTGCGCGAGCGCGTTGAAGCAGAGCTCGCCGAAGCGGCGAAGCAGTTCCGCGAGGCGTCCTCCGTCATGGGCGACAAAGAGCTTGCCGAGGCGCTGATGCTGCCGGCCGGCGAGATCGGCGTCGCCGGAGGCTCCGGCAACGTCATGAGCGTACGCGTACCGAAGCTGTCGTCAGACGGCAGTCTCGCCGGCACGCTGCCTTACGGTTTTGCCGACACCTCGCCGGAGCTCGACGCCGCCACGCTCTCGATGGTCAGACTGTTCCCCACTCTGCTCCGCCTCGCCGAATGCGAGAAAACGTGCGACATGCTCGCCGCGGAAATAGAAAAGACGCGCAGGCGCGTCAACGCGCTCGAGCACGTCATGATCCCGGAGATGGAGCGGAACATCAAATTCATCACGATGAAGCTCGACGACAACGAACGTCAGAACATAACCCGTCTGATGAAGGTCAAGGACGTAATAAAGGAAAGATAAAGAGAAAACGGATCGGTTTCAAAGAGCAGAAAATACCAGGATTCCAAAAGAATCTCGGTATTTTTCTATATCCGTACAACGTCTTTAATTGCTGTTTTATACCATAGATCAAAAAAATTTTTATCGACACCGGACATTTGAAGAGTTTTATCGTCTTTATATATGAAGGCGCCTGAAACTTCCGGGGAGGTGATATGTTTGTGAAGCGTTTCTCAGCTAAGGAAGACAATGAAATAGTAGACCTTTATTTAAACAGAGATGAAAACGCCGTTACAGAAACAGAAAACAAGTATAAAAACTTTATTTTTTCCATATGCAACGGCATACTCCGGCAAAAGCAGGACAGCGAAGAATGCGTTAATACCGTTTACCAAAAAATATGGGAATCGATACCGCCGGAGCGGCCGGATGATTTGAAAGCTTTTATTGCCCGTATCGCGAGAACGACCGCGATAGATTGCTTCAGATCGAACAACATGCAAAAACGAAACGCCGGGGTCATCGATTCGCTTGACGATTACGCGGATTTTCTTGCAGCTGATTATTCGGTTGAAGATGAAATCGACGCAAATGATCTGGCGAACTTACTTAACGGCTTTTTAAAGGGGCTTACTGACAGAGATCGTGTCTGTTTTGTCAAGCGATACTATTTCAACTGTTCCTACAGAGAAATAGAAAAGCAAACCCGCATACCCAGAAGCACAGTTTACACAATACTTGAAAAAGTGAAAAAAGAATTGAAAGAAAAACTGTCAAAGGAGGGTTATTTATCATGACAGAAGGAACTTTCAGCGCCGCAATCGACAGAATCGATCCGGCTTACGTCTCGGAAGCTTTGAATTATTCCGGAAAAATCAAAAAAATAAAACGTTCAACCGTTTTGAAAATCGCGTCTGTCGCCGCTTGTTTTGCGATAGTTTTAGTCAGCGTTCTTGCGATCACTTTGAGAAAAGGACCGGGAAGTACAAATAATCCAATTGCATTAACCGGAGATTCAATTGCTTTTGCATTTAATGAAGACAATAGCGAAGAAACCGTATCGAGCAGATGCTTAAGTAAGACACGATCGTATTTCAAACGCGGAGATAAGATTGTTTTAAATGCTGCGATTGGTGACAGTTATACTTCAAATGCACTTGACGTCTATAACGTTTTGCCTACCTATAACAATGCAGATAAAACCGGATATCCGATTTTTTATGTGTTGGACGTAAAAAATGAAATGGATAATCTTGGTGATAATTACGGTCTTAAAAACGCGCGCGATGACAGCAAAATGATTATAAACGGATCTGTCGGATATTATGAAAAGATTTTTTCCACAAACGAAATGAAGGAGCTTGATATCATTGATTATCACGATACGGCAGATTATCACGACGTAAAAATTGAAATTGACTTTGACGGTTACAGTGATGGCGATCACGGCGTTTTATTTATCGGATTCGGTTGGTGGTTCACAGATTATAACCCGTACCGACCTGACAAAACAAACGGTTCACTTGCAAGTTTTGATAATTTATTGTTCTATTATGTGGGCAAAACCGGAATAGGGTTGTCATATAACAGTTGGGAAGAAGCAAAGCTGAATCTTGAGAAAAACGGTGAAATTCAGCAAACATTTAATGATAGCGATTGCTCATTACCGGTGCATACTATTCAAATCTAATTACAATCAACATTACGTAATCAACCACAAAAAGCATCTTTGAGTATTTTAAGATAATCAAAAATACACGGCGAAGTGTGAGACTTCGCCGTGTATTTATTTTGAATTTCTATTTTCGGACGAGGACCGCCCGATCAGCTTTCTTTATTTTACCTTTTTCGCTATGAAAGCGCCGGCAAGCGTTACGCACGCGACTGCAGCGACAGCTATGATTGCCGCGTCTGCGGTGTGCGGGTTGTCGCCGGAGGGCTGAGACGGAGCGTCCGTGGTCGGAGCGTCGGTCGTCGGAGCTTCGGTCGTCTCGGGATCCGTCGTCGGAGCTTCGGTAGTCGGGGTTTCCTCAACAAACTTGATCTCGGCTTTGAGGAACGCGCCGCCGTTGCTGCTGCCGTTGCCGTGGTCGCCTACGAACAGGCAGTCGCCGCCGTACGCGATGTCGGACAGGTCGGTCGTCTGGCCGTCCCATTTGAGGACCGCGACCTCGGACAGGTCGGATTTATTGAGCACGTGTACGCAGGAGTCTGCCTTGTTGTACGTCGCTACGAACAGATAATCGCCGGCTTCGCAGATACCGTAAGCCTGAGTCACCTCAACGGCCTTTACGAGGGATTTGCCGTCCTTGCTGATCTTTGCAACGTGGCTGCCCTTGCCGGATCCGGAGTTGAGGTAGGTGAGGTATACGTAGCCTTCTTCGTCGACCGCCACGTAGCTCGGGTCTTTTTCACCGCCGGTGACAGCGGCGTAATCCATGACGCCGTTATTGCCGAACGCGGTATACAGTTTGATGTTGGCAGGATCGCTGACGTCGTAGCAGCGGACGGAATCGACGTCGTACGCGGTCACCGCGTAGAGCAGATATTTGCCGTCAAGCTTCCGGACCGCAACGCCGTTGATGCCGGTGTTGGGGCTGCCGAGGTCTTCATTCAGGATGCCGACCTGTTTCATATCGGGATCGACCGCCGCCACGGAAATATCGGAATGGCTGGCGTGCGTGATACCGACGAACAGATATCCGCGGTCGTCGACCGCGAGGCCTTTGCAGTAGAGCTCGTTGTCAGCCGATTCGGGCTTGTAGGAGCCCGCCTGCTCGCAGTTCTTGCTTACGTCGAATCTTACGACGTAGCGGCCGCCCTGCAAAAAGCCGCCGTAAACGTACTTTCCGTCGGGAGAAGCGGTGAAGCCTCTCATCTGGATAGCGCCGTTTATATCACCGGGGGCTATCTCGGCAAGAAGGTCAAGCTTTGCCGCCTTCACAGCGTCGTCACTGTTGCCGGCAAACGCCGGAACGGCTGCGAGGGCTACGAGAAGCATGCAGATGAATAATGATAAAAACCTTTTCAAAACTCTTTCCTCCGTTTTAAAGTTTTCCATATTATAGCACCGGAGAGCGGATTTGTCAAGCCCGCCCCTCAATGTTTTTACACCGTCTGAGTCAGCGCTTCGCTGATCCTTTCGTTCATCCTCGCGTTCTCCGCGCGGACGACCTGTTCTATACAGACTTTTATTGCGACTTCGTTGCTGCTGCCGTGCCCTTTGACGACCGTCTTCCTCGTGCCGAGCATGACGGATCCGCCGTAGTTCTGATAATTCATGAACTGCTTTATGTCGGAGAACATCTTTTTCTGCAGCAGCGCGCCGAGCTTGTATATCGGCTTTGAGTATATGTTCTTTTTCAGCATTTTGAGCATTTCGAGGCACGCGCCTTCAGTCGATTTGATCAGCACGTTGCCGGAAAACGCGTCGCACACGACGAGATCGTATTTGCCGGAGAGCAGATCGCGGCTCTCCATATTGCCGGTGAAATTGATGCTCTGCTCCGCCTGCAGCAGCGGATAAGTCTCTTTTCTCAGCTTGTCGCCCTTTTCGGATTCGGTACCGACGTTCAACAGCGCGACGCGCGGCGACTCCACGCCGAACGCGCTCTGCAGATAAATGCTTCCCATAACGGCGAACTGCTTCATCATCTCGGGCGTGCAGTCGACTGTCGCGCCGCTGTCGCATATGCCGACGACTCCGCCGTTCATCGTCGGCAGGATCGGGCAGAACGCCGGGCGCATGACGCCCGCGAGGCGTCCGACACGCAGCGTTGCCGCGGCGATCAGCGCGCCGGTGGAGCCGACGGAGACCATCCCGGAGACCGTTGAGTCGGTCCGCAGGCAGTCTATCGCCGCCATCATGCTGCTGTTACGCTTCGTTTTTATGACTTCGGTCGGCTTTTCGTCGCAGCCTATGACCTCCGGCGCGTGAATGACGCTGAGTCTGTCCGCCGGATATTCCTTACCGTCAAGCTGCTCCTTTATCGCCGCCTCGTCGCCGGTCAGGATTATATAAAGATCGCTGTTTTTGTTCAGTGCCGCGACGGCGCCCGAGACGTTCGCGCCCGGGCTGTTGTCTCCGCCGAAGCAGTCGACGACAACTTTTATCATATCATACCTCTAATCTCTTTATGTACGCGCGTCTTTTCTTGTGTATGACGCGTCTGAATCTTCCCCACATGTTCTGTATCGCGTGATTGTCCTCAAGATTGAGGTTCGTTTCCGCGTATTCCACGCCTTCGTCGCGAAGCATCCTCATTATCTGATACGAGGCGATCGCGCCGATGCCGCGGTTCGCGTAATCCGGATCGACGCCGACGAGCCCGAAATCGAGTATCCTCGGCTTTTTCATTGCTTTCAGTATCCTGAAAAGCGCCGCGGGCGTGAGATGTCCGTCAGACTTGCGCACCGCCTCCGATATCGACGGGAAGCAGAGGCCGAGACAGACGAGCTCGCCCTTATTGTTGAGCAGCACGGAGACGTGATGAAGATCTATCAGCAGTTTGAAGTTTGTGATCATCATCTTTTTCATGCCGTCGGTGAACGGCACGGTGCCGTAGACGTCGGCGTACGAGCGGTCGAGCAGATCGAAGAACGGATCGGCGTATCTGTTGAGGAAGTCGTTTACGTTCTTCGCCTCGCCGACGTGCAGATCGTAACGCTTCATGAGCAGCTGAGCGGTCCGCTCGAGCTTCTCGTCCCAGACCTCGGGCAGAGATATCCGGCTCTCGTTCCAGTCGACTTCCTTGACGTAACCGCAGTTTTCGATGAGCCTCTGATAGTATTCGTAATTGTACTGTTCCTCGAACGTGGACATCTGATCGAAGCCCTCGATCAGAAGACCCTCGCGCTCAAGATCCGAAAAGCCCATCGGTCCGAAGACGGTATCCATCCCCATCGATCCCGCCCAGTCCTCGACGGCGGAAAACAGCGCGTCGGCGACGTACTGGTCGTCTATCGCATCGAATCTCGTGAAGCGGATCCGGCGCTCGCCCGTCTTTTTATTGTGCGCGCGCTGAAGGATCCCCGAGATGCGGCCGACCATGACGCCGTCCTCGTAGGCGTTGTAATATACCGTGTCGCACTGGTCGTTGTAGACGTAATCGTCCCGGAAAATCTTTTTCTCGTCGCCGTAGAGCGGCGGGCAGAAATACGGGACGTCCTTATACAGCTTAAGCGGGAAATCAAGGAATTCCCGCTTTTGTTTTTTTGTTTTGACCTCGATGACGGTTACCATGACGTCACCTTATTCTCTGCCGGACGAATGGAATGCTATGCCCACGCAGTCGGGACCGCAGTGGCTGCCCGAAGTCGGGTTGGCGATGACGACCTGTATATTGAGATCGTCGCCGTATTGCGCGCGAAGCAGCGCCTTAAGCTCGGCGACGTCCTCGTCCGCGTCGGAATGGGCGATCACGACTTTGTGGGCCTTGATATCTTCGCCTTTGTCTATCGTGTACTGGAGCAGTCTGTTCAGAGCGTTTTTCTTGCCGCGCTCCTTGCCGATACTGACCATTTTACCTTCTTTGTTTATATGTATTATCGGACGTACGCCGATGAGCGTGCCCATAGCCGCGGTTATGCCGCTGACTCTGCCGCTGCGCTTGAAGAATTTGAGGTCGTTGGCGTAGAAATATGTCGAGAAATGATCGACTTCCTTTTCCGCCCACGAAATCATCTCCTCCACGGACTTGCCGGCCTTGTACATCTGACCTATCTCGTCGATGATTATGAAGCTCGTGATCGTTATGCCTTTGGTGTCGATCGTGTAGAATTTCCTTTCCGGGTATTTCTCGAGCAGTTTAGCGACCGCCGCGTCCATATTTCCGAACGTCATGGACATGGCGCGGGAGAAATGGACGTAAAGGATGTCGTCGCCGTTTGCGAAGAACGGTTCGAAATACTCGGTATATCTGCTTTCGCTTATCGCGCTCGTCGTCGGCAGGACGCCTGATCTGAGCATATTATAGAACTTTTTTCCCTCGAAAACGTCGAAATCCTCGTAGGGATAGATGGTTTTGCCGTCAACGCTGTACGGCATGCTTATGAGGTGACAATCGTACTGTTTTGCCAGTTCAGGGGTAAAGTCTGTGTCGGTGTCTGTAAAAAGAACAAGCATGGTTTTTCCTCCGTTTATTCAAGCACTATGATGAAATCGTGCAGAGGCTGACCTCCGTCGATCATTATGATCTCAGTATCGCCGTAGCGGCTGTTCAGAGCGGAACAGAGCCGCTGTGACTCCTCCTCGGTCGCGTCCGCTCCGCAGAGCAGAAGTATCACGTCGAAATCCGCGGCGTTAAGGCGCTCGCACAGCGTCAGCGCGGCTTCGCATTTGTCGGGCGAATCGGAATAGACGATATCGTCCGAGAAACCGATGTAATCGCCGTCCACGATCGAGACGCCGTCCATGACGGTGGTCCTGCCGGCGCGCGATACGAATCCGGTGAAGACGCCGTCCGCGTACATTTTGGCTTCGCCTGCGACCTGATCGGGATCCTTGCCCTCGGTGTCGAGCATCGACAGCGCCGAGTAACCCTCGCCGACGGTGTGCGTCGGTATGACGCGGACGTCGGCCTTGTCGTACATATCCGCCGCCTGCTGCGCCGCCATGATCACGTTGCCGTTGTTCGGGAACACGAGGATAGTGTCGGCGTTAATCTCGCCGAACGCCCTGATGAAGTCGCCCGAGGACGGGTTCATGCTCTGTCCGCCGTCGACGACGACGTCGGCGCCGAGCGAAACGAACGTGTCTTTGAGCCCCTGACCGGAAGCGACGACCGTGACGCCGTATTTCTTCTTCGGCTTCTCGACCGTGAACTCGAAACGGTTCTCGATCATCGTCTCGTTGTGCTGGAGCATCATGTTCTCTATTTTCAGCGTCAGGAATTCGCCGTATTTCTGGCATTCGTTGAGCACCTGACCCGGGAACATCGTGTGGACGTGGACCTTGACGATCGAGCCGTCGCGGAAAGACACGACGGAGTCGCCCATGCTTTTTATCAGATCCGTGAACGCGTCGATATCGAACTTCTCAAGATCGACCTTGCTCTTCTGGAGCCTGAGCAGAAATTCCGTGCAGTAGCCGAATTCGAGCACGCTGTCCTCGGTGAACGTCGCGATGTTTACGTGCTTAGGGCCGCCGGCGCTCTCCGTCTGCACTCCGCCGATCTCGGCGCCGTCTATGACGTTCTTCATGCCCTCGACTATGTATACGAGACCCGCGCCGCCGCTGTCGACGACTCCGGCTTCTTTGAGCACGTCAAGCAGCTCCGGCGTGCGCTGAAGCGAGTTTCGCAGCTCGGATATAAGATCCATGAAATAGCTGTCGAGCGTGCTGTCGTCGCCGAGTCTTTCACCGGCGTACGACACCGCGTCGCGGAACACGGTGAGGATCGTCCCCTCCACCGGCACCGACACGGCGCTGTAAGCCTCAGCCGAGCCTCTCTGAAGCGCTTTGCCGAACGTCTTTATATCGGCGTCCTGCAGATCCGCGAGGCCTGCGGCGATACCCGCGAAGATCCTCGATAAGATGACTCCGGAGTTTCCTCTCGCGCCGAGCAGCATCCCGTGCGCTATGCGCGCGGCGACGCCCCCGAGGCTCATCTGCCCGTCGGGCGGCGCCGAAGCGCCTGAATCTATCGTCATAAACATGTTGTCGCCCGTATCCCCGTCGGGTATCGGGAATACGTTCAGGTCGTTCACTATGCTTTTGTTGACGTAAAGGTTTTCCGCGCCTCCCTTTACCATGTTTTCGAAAAGCGCACCGTCAATAAGCCTGTCCATTACTGTGTCCCTCTCTGATGTGTATTTTTATGCGGCCGTCCGGCTTCTCAGCCGGCGCCGCCGTTATCGTTGTCCTCTTGGTCTTCCCCGCCGTCATCCGCCGCGTCCGGGGGCTCCTGCACCGTGCTCTGCTCTTCAGCCGCCGGCATGGGTTTGAAAACGTGGATCTTGCCGTGATCGTTCAGGTCCTTGATTATGGCGAGCGCTATCGGCACGCCGAACAGACCGACGGCGCCGAAAAGGCGCGTACCGACGATCATCGCGAGCAGCGTTGCGACCGGATGCAGACCGACCTGCTGTCCGACGATCTTAGGCTCGATGAACTGTCTCGCCACGGTGATGACCGCGTAGATTATCAGCAGGCAGATCGCGCGGGCGTAGTCGCCGACGATCAGCGAGACGACCGCCCACGGTATAAGCACCGTGCCCGTGCCGACTATCGGCAGGATGTCGAATATCGCGATAAGCAGAGCGAGCAGGAAAACGTTTTGCAGTCCCGTGACGAAATGCATTATCGTAAAGCCGATCATAAGCTCGCCGAACGTGATCAGAAGTATCAGTGCGTACGAGCGCACGTACTTGAACAGGATCTTTACCGTGTAGTCCTTGAGCATCACGATGAAATCGGACGCTTTTTTCGGCAGCTGAGCCAGGCAGAACGCCGTTATGCGGTCAAAGTCCATCGCTATGAAGAACGTAGAGATTATCATGATAACGGCGGTAAGCACCATGCCCGGTATGCTCGTGATGAACGACAGCGACGGCATGAGCTTCGACACGATGCCGCTGACGCCGCTTCCAATCGAGTCGAAAAACGTTTTGGAGCTTATGTCGACCTCGATGTGGAGATTCGCGAGCGCCGTGCGGATCTTCTCGTACGCGATCTCAAGCGACGGCAGAACGGTCGTCGTGACGTATTCCGGCAGCCCCGAGATGAATCCGGCGACCGCCGATACGATCTTGTACACGATGAATCCGGCGAGCACGCCGACGGTGCCGAAGAACAGCGCCGTTATGATCGCCGCGACCGGCTTTTTATTCTTTTTAATTTTGAGTTTTCTGTTGATAAGTTTTATCAGCGGATACAGTATCGCCGAGATAATGAAGGCGATGACAAACGGCATGATCCAGTTTATCACGTATTTCAGGATGAAATACACGAGCAGGATTATGACGACCGCGTATGCAAAATTTATCAGAAAATCTCTTTTCTTATCCGTTGTCATTTCCTCGTCCTTTCAAAGACGTGACATCATCCGGCCGCTTCCTTCAGCGTTATCTGATACAGCGTCAGATTGCCCGCCGCGCAGCCGATATAAAAATCGTTGCCCACGTGGAACATGTTCTCCGGCTCACAGCCGCTGACCGGGACGTCTATCACGGCGATCCTGTTGTAATCCCAGTCGTGTATGACCACGCAGTTTTTTTCGTACTGAATAAAGTAAATATAATTCTCGTCCGCGTCGCAGCCCTGTTTGGTGTAACCGGTCTTTTCGCCCGACATGCGGCGCAGTTCGTTGAAATCTTCGTCGAGTATCGCGACGTCCATTGTGCCGGCGACGCCTACGACGTACTGCTCCTTTTCCGGCACGTACTGTATGCAGTAAGCCTTGAAGCCGAGCTCGTGCGTGCCGGTGACGGTGAGCGTTTCGGGATCGACGAAGCTGAGCATCTTTTTGTTCGGCGCGTTGTGACATACGACAAGGCGGCCGTTCTTGCTGTCATAGGTCATGTCGTTGCTGTGATCCGTCGGCAACGGCTCGCTTTTCGCAGTCGGCTTCTTTTTGCCGAGCGGGATCTTGTAGATTATCGAGCGGCTGTCCTCGGATTTGGTGTCGTTCATCGCGAAATACATATATTCGCCGTCCGTGCATCCGCCCTGAAGCTGTCTGTAGCTGACGCCGCCGACGGTCTCGGATGACATGACCAGCTTTCTTTTCACCTCATATTCAAGCGCCGCGCCCGAGCCGAGCAGATAAGCGACCGATGAAGTGTCGGCCGGAGCCTCCGTCTCCGCCTCCGTTACGGGCTCGGTTTCGGGCTCCGTCACGGGTTCCGTTTCGGTCTTTATTGTGATATCTTCGCTTTCAGTCTGAATTTCCGTCGCGGGAGCGTCCGTACCGGCGGGCGCGCCGGAGCACGACGCGAAGAGCACGGATGTGATGAGCATAAGCGCCGCGAGCGGCGCGGAGACGGTCCGCCGTATCTTCATACCGGTCTCCTTTCAGACTTCTTTCTGTTTAGTATAGCAGATTATATCCCGCTTGTCAAGAAAACAACAAAATTATTTACTTTTAATGTTAATATAACTATAAGCGGACAGGTTACAATAATTTTTTAAATTTATCGGCAAAACGGCGGATCAAAATAATCTCGCGAACAAAACCGGGGATTTCAAAGCAAAAAAAAGCGTCCGGAACCGATCGAGACGCGGCTCCGGGCGGATTTTTATCATATGGAGTTTTGATCTTTCTTGTTGGCAGTCACAGACGCCGGCAGCGGGACTTCGGCATCCGGTCCGTCGTAATACCAGCGGATCGGATTATCGATTATATATTTCGTCGTTGTTTCATAGTCTTCTCTGCCGCGGATCACGTGCTCAAAATATCCGCGTTGGAAAATACTGCGGCCGAGCTCTTTGCCGCATAAACGCTTGAACGTTGAAACGATATGCGGCAGCGTTTCGTTCGTAGGGGTCGGCGCCCTCGACGACCCGTTTTTCTGCGGAGAAGATCCGCCGGGATATATCAGGACGATCGCGTGGATATGATCGGGCATTATCACGTATCTGTCGATTTTTACGCCGGGGATCATTTCGCTTGACAGCAAATACTTCTCTATGATTTCACCGGTCTTCGTCAACTGTATCTTCGGGCTGCCTGTGGCGCCTTCATGCGGGTCGTCGTGGGCGCCGACCCCTACGGGGCTTTGGATCTTCGATAGTATCCTTTTTCTGTCTTTGACGCAAACGGTTATGAAATACGCGCCCGCAGAGCTGTAATCAAACTGTTTGAGCCGCAGTTCTTTTCGCTTCGGCAGTTCTTTTTTATCGTCCACAATCTCAGTTCACGCTGAAAAGCAGCTTTTCGTACGTCGGGAACGGCCAGGATTCCTCGGCGGTGAGCGTCTCCGCCTCGTCCGCGGCGGCGCGCAGCTCGTTCATGACCGGAATCAGCTCGTCCCTTATCGCGTAACTGTGCGCTTTTACGTCCGCCACGTCTTTTATACGGCTCGCGATGCTCTCGAGCTCGTCCGTCTTCACCATCATCACCGTGAGCAGCTCGGACAGGCGCTTCGCGTTCACCTTTTCATAACCGCATTCGTAATCGCAGGAGGATTTGATCTCCGATCTTCTCGCGAGCTCCGCCGCATAAGACGAGACCGCCGGCATGATCTGTCTGCGGCTCATGTCGATCATCGTCGCCGCCTCGATCGCGACCGTCTTGCAGTAGTTGTCAAGCATTATATCGCATCTCGAGCGCAGCTCCGCCATCGAGAAAACGCCGGTGCGCACGAGCATGTCCGCGTTCTTTTTATCGAGAAGGCGCGGCATGCAGTCGGGTGTCGTCGGCAGATTGGACAAGCCTCTCTTCTCCGCCTCGGCGACCCACGCGTCGTCGTAGCCGTTGCCGAGGAACAGGATGCGCTTGTGTTCCTTCACGGTCGTTTTTATAAGCGTATGGAGCTCGCCGTCGAAATCCGCGCAGTTCTCGAGTCTGTCCGCGAAATCGCGCAGAACGTCGGAGACCGCGGCGTTGAGCATTATGTTCGCGCAGGCGATGCTGTTGCTGCTGCCTATCATACGGAACTCGAATTTGTTGCCGGTGAACGCGAACGGCGACGTTCTGTTGCGGTCCGTCGTGTCGCGGAAGAACTTCGGCAGCGCCGAGACGCCGAAAAGCATCTCCTTGCGCTGCGTGCCGTTATACGGCGCGTCGTTCTCTATCGCCTGCAGAACAGCCGTGAGCTCGTCCCCTAAAAACATCGAGACGATCGCGGGCGGCGCTTCGTTTGCGCCGAGGCGGTGGTCGTTGCCCGCCGTCGCGGCGGATATGCGCAAAAGATCCTGATATTCGTCGACCGCGCGTATCACGGCGCACAAAAACAGCAGGAACTGCGCGTTTTCGTACGGCGTGTCGCCGGGCGTGAGAAGCTTGACGCCGTTGTCCGTGGCGATGGACCAGTTGTTGTGTTTGCCCGAGCCGTTGACGCCGGCGAAGGGCTTTTCGTGCAGCAGACAGACGAGACCGTGGCGCGCCGCGACCTTCTGCATCATCTCCATAGTGAGCTGATTGTGGTCGGTCGCTATGTTCGTCGTCGTGTAGACCGGCGCCAGCTCGTGCTGACCGGGCGCGACCTCGTTATGCTCAGTTTTCGCAAAGATCCCGAGCTTCCAAAGCTCGCGGTCAAGGTCCTCCATGAACTCCGCGACGCGCGGCTTTATCGCGCCGAAATAATGGTCGTCGAGCTCCTGGCCTTTCGGCGGTCTGGCGCCGAAAAGCGTCCGGCCGGTGAAGACCAGGTCCTTGCGCTGATCGTACATCTTTTTGTCGATCAGGAAATACTCCTGCTCGGGTCCGACGTACGTATGAACGTATTTCGCCTCGGTGTTGCCGAACAGTCTGACTATGCGCAGCGCCTGGCGGCTGAGCGCCTCCATGGAGCGCAGAAGCGGCGTTTTCTTGTCGAGCGCCTCGCCTCCGTACGAGCCGAACGCCGTCGGGATGCAGAGCGTTTTATCCTTTATGAAAGCGTATGAGGTCGGGTCCCACGCCGTGTAGCCGCGCGCCTCGAAAGTCGCGCGCAAGCCTCCCGACGGGAACGACGAAGCGTCCGGCTCGCCCTTTATCAGCTCTTTGCCGGAGAACTCCAGTATCGCGCCGCCGTCTTTGGACGGCATGATGAACCCGTCGTGCTTTTCCGCCGTGATGCCCGTGAGCGGCTGGAACCAGTGCGTGAAATGAGTCGCGCCCTTTTCGGTCGCCCAGATCTTCATCGCCTCGGCGACAGCCGATGCGACCGTCAGATCGAGCTGCGCGCCCTCGTCTATCGTTTTGCGCAGCGACGCGTAAACGTCCGGGGCAAGCATCTTTTTCATCACACGGTCGTCGAACACCATGCTGCCGAAATAATCGGTTATAAGTTCCATAATCAAACCTCGCCGCTTTTAAATGGTTATTATCTATTATATCGCCCGGCGCCGTATTTGTCAAGCGTCAGAAGCGCATAAATGCGTACAAATCTTGCCCTCCCGGCGCCGATTTTTTTATTGTTTTTGAAAAAAATACATCTATGTGCTTGATTCCGTAAAAATACCGATGTATGATATTATTTTGTAATAGTCATTCCTTACAGGGAGGAAATAAAACAATGTCAAACTGTGCCATAGTCGGGATCAACTGGGGTGACGAGGGCAAAGGCCGTATGGTCGACCTCATCACCGAAAACTACGATATTGTAGTGCGCTATCAGGGCGGCGGCAACGCCGGCCACACCGTGATAAACGAATTCGGTAAATTCGCGCTGCATCTGCTGCCCTCCGGCATCTTCCGGCAGGGCGTGATAAACGTGCTCGGGAACGGCGTCGCGCTCGACCCGGAAAACCTTCTGCACGAAATAGATACCGTCAGGGAAAAGGGCGTCAGACTTGACGAGACGAATCTGAAAATAAGCGACCGCGCTTCTCTTCTGCTCCCGTGGCACAGAGACCTCGACGCGCTCGAGGAAGCCCGGCTCGCGGACAAAAAATACGGCTCCACGCGCCAGGGCATCGCGCCGTTCTACTCCGACAAATACCAGAAGAAGACCGTGCTCGCGGGCGAGCTGTTCTATCCGGAAAAGCTGGAAGAGCATCTGCGCGAGCTGCTCGAATGGAAGAACCTGACGCTGACGCGCGTCTACGGCGCCGAGCCCTACACTATGGAAGATCTTATGCGCTGGGTCGCCGATTACGCGGACAGGATAAAGCCGTACGTGACCGACGTCGGCAAGCTGTTACGTCAGGCTGAGGCAGAGGGCAAAAACGTGCTCTTCGAGGCTCAGCTCGGCGCTCTGCGCGACCTCGATTTCGGCATAGTGCCGTACACCACGTCGTCCAACACCACGGCGGCTTTCGCCCCGATCGGCTCCGGCTGTCCGGGCGTCAAGATCGACGAGGTCATCGGCGTCGTCAAGGCTTATTCGACCTGCGTCGGCGAGGGCCCGTTCACCTGCGAATGGTTCGGCGAAGAAGCGTCGAGACTGCGCGAGGCGGGCGGCGAATACGGCGCCAAGACCGGCAGACCGCGCCGCGTCGGACCGATCGACATAGTCGCCACGCGCTACGGCGTTCAGGTGCAGGCGGCGACCTGCATCGCGCTGACGAAGCTCGACGTGCTCTCATACATGGACAAGATACCCGTCTGCACGCATTACATCTCGGGCGGCGGGCAGACCGACGAATTCCCGTTCCCCGCGGCGCTGCCCGAAGCGCTCCCGGTGACGGAATATCTGCCCGGCTGGCAGACCGACATATCCGGATGCAGGAAATGGGAGGATCTGCCGGAGCAGGCGAGGAATTACGTCGAGTTCATCGAGGAGCGGATCGGCTGTCATATAGGCTACGTGTCAGTCGGACCCGAGCGCGACAGCATCATAATCAGATGAAACGCTTCTGCAGATCCGTGTGCGCAGCGGCGGCGCTGCTCGCCGCGGCTGCGCTGATATCGTGCTCCGGCGAGCCAGTGCAAACACAGACG
>JAFZRM010000216.1 GCA_017619885.1 Clostridia bacterium
GGGGGTTCACGTAAGCCCCCGCCCTACAAAGGAAAGGTTGGTTAAACCGTTAATTCGCGTGACCGGTGTTCGCCTCATCCGTCGGCTTCGCCGCCACCTTCCCCAAAAGGGGAAGGTTTAAACGCGGGCCCATCAGGCTATCAGCCTGCGGGAGGGGAACAGGGGGTTGGGGGTTAATGAGGGGTGGGCGGCAACCCCCAAGGAATGTCGCGAAGCGACTCCTTGCTCTTACTTTTCCCTGTTGGGGAGGGCATTGTCGCTGTACGCACTTCCTCAGGTTATCAACCTACAGGATGGGGAACATAGGAGGAGTAACAAAGCCAAAAGAACAATCACACAAAAATGCCAAACAAGTTTTTCTTTAATATACGGTGTTCTCAAGGCAGCTTTGTTAACGAGGATTTCATCCCTTGATCCTCTAAATAAGCTTCCTTACCGTTTGTAACGATACCGCCTAAGTTATCAACAGTCATCTTTCCCAGCACTTTCCCGGAATTTTTGTCGATAATAACGACAAAACATGATACCGTTGAAATTTCTCCGATATTATATTTTTCATCAAGAATGTAAATTTTGTCTTTCAATATATTAAATGATAATCCATAGAAGCCAACATAATGATATAACGCCATATCTTCTTCTCCGTTCAGTTTGACTCTTCTTAAGTATGGCGTTGAGTTTGATTCCTCCTCATACGGATATTCCTGATAATACACATACTGCTCATCAATTATCCAACTTGCGGCATTGATATTTGTCAAGCAATTGTTAGTTTCTTTTGTAGATAGTGAATAACAGTTTATATCCGTTGATCTTGTCCCGCTCTTAACCGAGTAAAAAATATAGTCATCCACAACAGCAATATGATCAGTCAATACCGAAATCAGTGTAACAACAGATTCATCATTCATATCATATGAAAATATGCACGTACCTGTAGAAAAATATATTTTTTCACCGACCACGATAAAATCTTTTATTTTATAATCCGATAGTATGATTTTTTCGTCGGAACCGTTGATATTAATTCTTGTCAAACCGTTCTTCTGCGCGCCTAAAAAATCTTCGTATGTAAAAGAGTATGTATATTCTCCCAATACCTGAGTTTTTGATAATTTTGAATTGCTTTTGGATATTCTATACGTTGCGCCTGTTTCCATATTTGTTCGGTACAAACCTTTTCCCGTGGCATAAGAAGAGTGATAGCTGTATTCATCCTGAAACGCGGTCGTAGCCATCCAGAGCCTGCTCGCTTGATCCGTACCGTATTCATTTTTGTTTTTGACTTCAATCAAAGGAATATTAACGGAAGTGTTGTTTGTACAGCTTGACAAAACAATTACGGACACTACCAGCAACATTAAAAATCTGCGAAAGTTCACCTGAATTCCTCCTTGTTTTTTCTCAAAGTGATGTTCGCCTGCGGCGCGTTTCGGAGTCCCTGCGGGACGAATTGTGCGCTTCGCGCCCGGGGGTTCCCCCTCCCCCCTTTCCGTGAACCCCCAAAAACTCGTTCCTCGTTTTTGGGGAACCCCGGCACCACCCCCTTACCCCCGCCATCCCCCCAATGTTATTGGGGCTTTTGACGACGGGTCGTCGAGGGCGCCGGTCCCTGCGGTCTTGCGTGTCTTTGGCTTTTTACAGCTCCTCTTCGTCGTGGGATTTGAAGCCTTCGCCGAAGACGCTGGTGGCTTTCGTGACAATCATGAACGCCTTTTTATCCTCCTCGCGCACTATGTCGCGGGCTTCGGGCAGACTGCGCATGCGGAGCACCGCCATGAGGACTTCTCTTTCCTGACCGGTGTACGCTCCTTTGCCTTCGAGTATCGTCGCGCCGGCGTCGAGCTCGGTCATGATGCGTTCCGCGATCTTCTCGCGCTTGCCGCTGATGATATACACGAGACGCGCCTGGTCGCCGCCGTACAGCACCGAATTGAACATCGCCATATACACGATCAGCGACAGCGCTGCGTAAAGCGCCACGTCAAGGTCCTTGAACACTATGCCGGAAACGGCGATTATCACGCCGTCGATTATCAGAAAGAACGTGCCGGTCCTCAGGTATCTGAATTTCAGGCGCAGCAGGCGTACGATTATATCCGTGCCGCCGGTCGTCGCGCCGACGCGGAAGACGAGGCCTATGCCGATAGCCTGCAGAACTCCGCCGGCTATCGCGGCGAGCAGCGGGTTGTCCGTGACGCCGCCCACCGTCCTGTCGAAAAGCTCCATCGCGCCGGACGACACGGCGACCGCGTAAATGCTCGAGAACAGGAACCGGAACCCGAATTTTATGACGCCGATTATCATTATCGGTATATTGATCAGGATTATGATGGTACCGACGTTCAACGGTTTTATGAAGTTGTTCAGTATTATGGCTATGCCGGACACGCCGCCCGGCGCCAGATTGTTCGGGTCGAGGAACAAAGAAATGCCGGCGGCGTATATGACGCTGCCGAGCGTTATCATCAGATAATCAACAGCCCTTTCTTTAAAGGTCTTTTTCATTTGCGGATAAAGTCTCCTTTGAATCTTGCTGACCTATTGTATCACAAGTTTTGACGTTTTTCAAGCGAGTAAGCGTATAAAAAACGTAAAACTATTGATTTTATCCCGCAAATATGATAAAATAGGCTCATAAAAGCCGCGCGCCCCGCAAGGGGAGCGCCGCGATACCTCACACACGAAAGAGAAGGCACCCGAGAATGAAAAAGTTTACCCTGATACTGCTCGCCGCGCTGACAGCGGCAGTCTTTGCCGTATCATCCGCGGCGTCGTCGGACCACGAGCTGACCGAAGCCGAGCAGAGCTCCGCCGCCGCGCTGCTCGCGTCCGCTGTCGAGCGCGCGCCGCAGATACCGAATGAACCGGTCAGAGCCGAGGCGGAGGACGAGGGCACCGCGCTGTGGTTCGAGCACAGCTGCGTCAAGGTCCCGGCGGAAAACGTGACGCCGAACGGCCGCAATTCGTACCAGATAAGACTCGCGAAAAACGAGATCGAATGCGTCTGGCTGATACTCGCGCCGTCCGAAGACAAGACAGTGACGGTCACGGTGTCAGATTTCATAAATGAAGGCACGGCGCTTACGCCGCGTGTGTATTACGGATTCTATTTCGACGACGTAGCGGGCGAATCGACGATCGACCCGATCCCGCCGCTCGATGGCCCGATAGATCTGCACGCAAACCGCAGTCAGGCGTTTCTTATAAAGGTCAAGACCGAAAAAGACACTCCCGCGGGCCAGTATAAAGCGTCCGTGTCCGTCAAAGACGCGGACGGCAAAGAGATAAAACGCGCCGACGTATACGCGTACGTCTGGGATTTCGCGCTTCCCGACTCCAGTCACGTCAAGACCCTCGCCGATCTCGGCTGGTGGGCGATCTACGCGGCGGACCCGGCGCTTTATTCGGGCGACGACGGCGCGGCTTACAAATTCTATTACGACACTCTGCTTGAAAACAAAGTCAACGCCTATTCGATGCCGGAGCTTCTCGGCGGCGACTACGGCGCGCTCGACGGGGACACTCTCGCGACCGTGACCGCGTATCTCGACGATCCGCGCGTGCAGGCGTTCAATCCGCTCGGCTGGAAGACGGCGCTCTCCGAGGAAAACATACGCAAGGCGTACGAATTCCTGTCTCAGAAGCCCGAATGGCTCGCCAAAGCGTATTTCTATCCCGACAACAACGACGAGCCGATGACGCGCGCGCAGCTGAACAGCGTCATCGACAGCGCGAATATGATAAAAAGCGTCTGGGAAAACTACAAGCTGATAATCCCGATGCACTGGAACGACCTGATCGACTCCAAGACCGGCGAAGACCATTTCGAATATCTGAAGGACTACGTCACAGTCTGGTGCCCGCACACGTTCTTCTTCAACACGATAGCCGATCAGAAGGCGGACAAGCGGCTGACCGTCCGCGTCAAGTCGAAGACGGAGCGCAATTACGGCACGTTCCCCGAGCGCATGGCTCAGCGTCAGGCCGAGGGAAACGAGGTCTGGTGGTACGTCACGAGATTCCCGCAGTCTCCGGAGATAGCTCTTTCGATGAGCGACCCCGAGGTCAACCACAGGATACTTTTCTGGCAGCAGAAGCTGTATAACGTCGACGGCTTCCTGTATTACGCCGTCAACGACTGGTACGGCGCCGGCTCGTCTCAGCACAACTGGGGCTGGGACAAAAAGCATGAAGTCGACACCGGAACGATCAACCCCTTCGACTACTACGGCAACGGCGTACTCCTTTATCACGGCGGATATATCGGCCGCCTGCACGAATGCGTTGAGTCGATAAGGCTCGAGTCGATCCGCGACGGCGTCGAGGACTACGACTATTTCGATCTGCTCGACGCAAAATACGGGCAGGGCACGAGCACGCTCGTGATAAAGCAGATCACGACGTCGCTCGGCAGCTACAATTCCGATCCCGAGCTGTTCAATACGATAAGGCTCGCCGTCGGCAACCTCATCGCGCCCGATCCCGAGCCCGTACCCGACGAGACGGACGGGACGACCGGCACGGAGCCCGCGCCCGAAACCACCGGCGCCGAAACGGAGCCGGCCGGCGAAAAAGGCGTCTCGCCGCTTGTCTGGATCATCCCCGCGGCCGTCGTCGCGGCGGCGGCCGTCGCCGCGGTCGTCGTGGCAGCCGTCAGAAAAAAGAAATAAAACCGGCGCCGGCACAAAACAAAACGACAAAAATCCTTATCGCCCGGTAACTCTTTTCACCGGCCCGGTATAAACTTATGAATGAATTTGAAAACATCTACAACGAATATTTCCGGCGCGTCTACGCGTTTCTGTCGAAGATGTGTCCCGATCCGTTTCTGTGCGAGGAAATGACGCAGGAGACGTTTTATCAGGCGTTCATCTCGTTCCACAGATACGACGGGTCCTGCGAGATATTCACGTGGCTCGCCGCGGTGGCGAAGAACACGTATTTCAAATATCTGCGCAAGAACAGGATACAGACGGTCGACATAGACCTCGTGTCCGACGGGGACGGAGGCGAAGCCGATCCCGCCGCGGTGTATCAGAAGAAGGTGACGGGCGAAGCGGTGAAGAAGGCCGTCTCGCAGCTGCCGGCGAAATACCGCGACGTGGTGGTCCTGCGGATCTACGCGGAGCTTTCGTTTTCCGATATCGGAAAAAGTCTCGGCATAAGCGAGAATTCGGCAAAGGTTATATTTTTCAGAGCAAAAAAGATGCTCAGGGAGGCTTTAAATGAATATCAATTGTGAAATGGCAAGAGATCTTTTGCCGATGTATAAGGACAAATGTCTTTCGTCATCCTCGGAGAAGGCTTTGCGCGAGCATCTGCTGACGTGTCAGCCGTGCAGGAGATATCTGCGCGAATACAGGACGAGACAGAAAGAAGACGTGGCGGCGCCCGCGGGCGATTTTTCCGAGATCGCGCGCAGGATGCGCCAGCACCGCGCCCTGACCGAACTCGCCGTCGGACTTTCGATGGCTGTGCTCATCACGTACGGTATATTGAAAACAGTGAAAAAAGAGTCCGTGTGACGGACCGGGACGATATGAAAGAAAAATCAACCGACACGGCGGCAAAACGCCGTGTTTTCGGTAAAACGGGCCGCCTTTCGCGTCGATTTGCGGCAGTCTTCGCGCTTCTGCTGATATTGACTGCCGCGTTTGCGTATCCGCCGGCGTCGGCGGATGACGCGCGGGCGCGGATCGGCGCGGACGACGAAAATATCGTTTACATGGGGCGCTGGAAAGAGGACGGAGACCATATGCGCGGCGCGTTCGAATGCGGGCTCGTGCTGCGTTTCACCGGCACGAGCGTCGGACTTGACGGGCCGGCGTCCGGCACGGCGCTGATCGCGATCGACGGCGGCGAGCCGGAGCAGATCACACTCGGCGACGGCGTGAGCCTTTTCGCCGGACTTGCGGAGGGAGAGCACACGCTCGAGCTTTACGCCGGCGCACAGCAGACGTTTCCCGCGATAAGCGGCTTCAGCCTCGACGCGGGCGCCGCCGCGCTGACTTCACCCGGCGGCAGGATCGTCGAATTCGTCGGCGACTCCATCACGGAAGGCTACGTCGCGCCGGCGGACGCCGCCGGCGGGGCGAATAACTCGTATAAGAATTCGTACGCGTTCATCGTCGGGCGCCGGCTGATGAAAGAATACGGCTTCCGTTTCAGCACGGTCGCGTACGGCGGCATAAGCATAGTCGAGCGCGGGAAAAACACGCTCGGCACCGATCCGCTCGGAATGCCCGAGAGATATTTTCTCGACCGCGAATACATGCGAAACGCAACGCCCGAAGAGGAGCGCGCCGCGGCGCAGGCGTGGGACACGTCGAAATACGCGCCCGACTTCATCGTCATAAACCTCGGCACGAACGACACGTTCAGCAACACGAAGACCGTGGCGGCGGCGACGCTCCAATATCTTACGGCGCTGCGTGAGGCGTACAAAGACGCCGTCATATTCGTGATGACGCCGTTCAACGGCACCGCGGCCACGGCCATGCGCCGCGCGGTCGATCTGTCGGAGGACGCCGGGATCGTTCTGATAAACACGAAAAGCTGGGATATAAAGGCGGGCAGCGACTGGCTGCATCCGGGCCCGTCGGAGCACGCGCGGGCGGCGGAGCTGCTTTACGAAGTGCTGAAGCCGTACGCGGAGGCGCCGGACGGTCCGGCGGGAACGGATGCCGGAACCGACGTGCCGGAAACGGAAACGCAAACGGAGCCGGCGACGGACGCTGAGCCGACGGAAACAGGCGACACGGACGGCGAGGACGGCGGGAAAACTTCTTTTTTGCCGTACATAATAAGCGCCGCGATCATCGCCGCAGCGCTTTCCGCATCGATCATAGTGATAAAAAAGACGAAAAAATAAAAACCGGAGGATAAAAATGGATTACAGGGGCAAATACTTTTCCGTCGTCGGGGACTCGATCAGCACGCTTCTCGGGACGATCCCGGACGGCTACGCGCTGTACTACGACGAAAACAACAAGAAACTCGCGGGCATCGAGCGCGAGGAGGACACCTGGTGGGGGCAGATCATCTCGCGTCTCGGCGGCAGACTGCTCAAAAACGATTCGTGGTCCGGCAGCACCGTCAGCTATCACGCCGAGTTCACTCCGGGCAGCTTCGCGCATCTCGATTCGAGAATGTCGCGGCTCGGCGACGGCGATATCAAGCCCGACGTGATAATGATCTACATGGGCGTCAACGACTGGGCGTCCGGCACGCCGATCGAAGCCGATGGCGATATGGAAGAGCGGCAGTCGTTCTGCGGCTCTTACCGCATCATGCTCGATCTGATAAAGTCGCATTATCCCGACGCCGAGGTCTGGTGCATCTCCCCCGCCGTCTCGACGCTGCGCGGCGAGTCCGGCTGGGAATTCCCGTACTGTCTCGGCGGCAGACACCTCGACGAATACGTCGCCGCGATAAAGAAAGTCGCCGGCGAGAAGGGCTGCATCTTTGTCGACGCAAATAAAAACACGACGCCGGTCGACGCGCTCGACGGCATACATCCGGACAAAAACGGCATGAAAACGCTTGCCGACGAGATACTGAAGGCACGCGGCATAAACGCGTGATAACACGGCGGAGGAGAGAAAATGAGCGTAAAATCACAAAACGTAAAAGCGGGAGCCGCGATATTTGACAAGCTTTTGTCGGTCCCCGAGAATTTCCCTGTAAAATTCAGCTACGGCGGCAAGACGTATAACGGCTTCGAGGGGCTCGGAGCGCGGAAGATGACCGTCGGCGGCGCCGGGTTCCGGCGCGTCGTGATAACGGCGCAGATCGGGGGTCTGTCGGTCAAAGCCGACACGAAGATCGTGACCGAATACGGTCAGGTCGAATATACCGTGTATTTTGAAAACGTGTCGGATAAGCCGACGGAAGTCCTGTCCGACGTTTACGCGCTCGATATGGACTTTGACGGCAAGGATCCCGTCCTGCGCGGCTGCATGGGCGACCACGACAACTGGTATTCCGCGTACGAGCATGACCTCTGCAAGGGCGACAAATATTTCCTGTCTCTCGACGGGCGCGCGACGCATATAGTTTTTCCGTATTTCGACC